>CAZIAG010000467.1:0-3561 GCA_964537375.1 uncultured Roseivirgaceae bacterium | reverse complement strand
GGCACTGATCGTCAACGGTTACGCGAAAGAGGTTCTCAACCAACTCCCGATGGAGTTTGCGGTCGAAGCTCAAAAGCTACTCGCATTGACCCTGGAGGGTAGTGTCGGGTAAATCATCCGCCCCGGGGATAGTTGCTGGGTCAGGGGTTTTAGATTTCCAACATTTCAAAGATCAACACGATGTTACGTATTAAGAATCTCGAAGCGCAAATCGACAATAAAAAGATCCTGAACGGGATCAACCTGGAGGTCCGGCCGGGCGAAGTTCACGCGATCATGGGACCAAACGGTTCAGGAAAGAGCACGCTGGCATCAGTCCTTGCAGGGCGAGAAGAATACGAGGTACTGGGCGGAGAAGTTCAGTTTGAAGGAAAAGATCTTCTTGAATTGAGTCCGGAGGAACGCGCACGTGAAGGTGTCTTTCTGGCGTTTCAATACCCCGTGGAAATTCCGGGTGTGAGTACCATCAACTTCATGAAGACTGCCGTGAACCAGATACGGGCACATCGCGGACAGCAGCCCCTTGACGCTGTCTCTTTCCTTGGATTCATGAAGGAAAAAATGAAACTGGTTGAAATGGACCAGTCACTGCTCAACCGCGCGTTGAATGAAGGTTTTTCGGGCGGGGAGAAAAAACGCAATGAGATATTTCAAATGGCTATGCTGGAACCGAAGCTGGCGATCCTCGATGAGACTGACTCCGGCCTGGATATCGACGCGCTGAAGATCGTCGCAAACGGAGTGAACAAGCTGCGCACAAAAGACAACGCGGTCATCGTAGTGACACACTATCAGCGATTGCTTAATTATATCGTGCCTGACTTCGTGCACGTACTCTACAAAGGAAAGATTGTCAAATCCGGTGGAAAAGAACTGGCACTCGAACTGGAGGCCAAGGGTTACGACTGGATCAAGGATGAAGTGTCTGTTGCTTAAGGAGGTTTGTATTGATGAGCGCCATTACTACTGAAAATATTACGGAGAAAATAGCGGAATCATTCCTGCAGCGCATTCGTGTAGAGGACGATCCGTCGCGTGCACGCGCCCTGGAAGCGCTCCGCCGACTTGGAATGCCGGCTCCGAAGAATGAGGAGTACAAGTACACGCCAATCACCCGCGTACTTGAAAAGAATTTTTCTTTCGTTCCATCAGACGCACCAGGCCCGCTGACGGGCATTGACGAATTCCGCATTCCCAACCTGGAAGACGCGATCACGGTGTTCTTCATCGACGGTGTCTATTCTCTTGACCACTCGACAACCGAGCACGGTATTCCCGGCGTGACGATAATGCCGCTCGACCAGGCCCTGGCAGAGAAGCATCCTGCAGCAATCAGGCATTTTGGAAGGTACGCCGACATCAACTCGGATGCTTTGACGGCATGGAATACCGCCGCATGGACGCATGGGTTGTTGATTCACATTAGCGAAAACACCGTGCTCGAAAAGCCGGTGGTCATTTACCACCTCAGCAACGCGACCGCGGGTGAGATCATTGCCGTCAACCGAAACCTCGTCGTTGCCGGGAAGAACAGTGAGGCCACTATCATTGAGCGTTTTGACTCCCGGGGTAGTGCAAATCACTTCTCCAACCTCGTGGCAGAGGTAGTAGTGGAAGAGGACGCACGCCTGAATTTTGCTTCGCTGCAGAACGACCGCGGAAACCGGTACCAGTTCGGGCTGACCGAATTCTATCAAGAGCGGTCAAGCTTATTGAACACGTATACATTCTCACTCTCCGGCAAGCTGATCCGCAACAATCTCCACCTGAGATTGGACGGTGAAAACATCGAGTCGCATATGTACGGACTGTACCTGTTGGGAAAGGATACGCACGCGGATAACCACACCACGGTCGACCACATGAAGCCGCATTCGTTTAGTAATGAACTCTACAAGGGCATCATGGATGATAACGCGCGGGGCGTGTTCAACGGAAAGATATTCGTGCGTCCCAATGCACAGAAAACAAACGCATTCCAGGCCAACCGCAATATCCTCCTGTCGGAAAAGGCTACGGTGAACACGAAACCTCAGCTGGAGATTTGGGCTGATGACGTCAAGTGTTCTCACGGTTGCACTTCCGGTCAGTTGGATGAAGAGGCTATGTTTTACCTGCGCTCGCGTGGTTTGAGCAAAGACACCGCTCAGGCGATGATGCTGTATGCGTTTGCTGCGGAAGTGATTGAGAAGGTCTCGAACGAAAACCTGCGTAAATATCTCGACCGGGAAGTAAGCGACCGCTTGCACAAAAATTTCTGATTATGGCTACGACGACGCCCGTTAAATCATTGCCCCTCGAAAAGATAAGGGAACAGTTTCCCGTTCTTCAGCAAAAGATCAACGGACGGGACCTCGTGTATTTTGACAACGCGGCCACCAATCAGAAACCGAAAGTTGTTATCGACGCACTGATCGACTATTACACCGGTTACAACGCGAATATTCATCGCGGGATTCATACATTGGCCGAAAAGGCGACGAAGGCATTTGAACAGACCCGAAATACGGCAAGCGCCTTTATTAATGCCGCATCGCCGGAAGAGATCGTTTTCACACGGGGTGTAACCGAGGGCATTAACCTGGTTGCCACGAGCTACGGTCGCGCCTTTATCGGCGA
Organism: uncultured Roseivirgaceae bacterium; assembly: GCA_964537375.1. Taxonomy (GTDB): domain Bacteria; phylum Bacteroidota; class Bacteroidia; order Cytophagales; family Cyclobacteriaceae; genus Chryseosolibacter. Next base: position 942 of record CAZIAG010000467.1, on the reverse strand, counting down.
AGGTGATGAGATCATCATTTCGACCCTGGAACACCATTCCAACATCGTTCCGTGGCAAATCCTCTGTGAAGAGAAAAAGGCAACGCTAAAGGTGATTCCCGTCAATAGCAACGGTGAGCTCAACATGGATGCCTACAAATCGCTACTCTCAGATCGCACCCGGATCGTTGCAGTAAACCATGCATCCAACAGCCTGGGGACAATCAATCCCATTCGCGAAATCATTGCGGAGGCGCACAAGGTCGGTGCGGTTGCGCTGATCGATGGTGCACAGGCAGGGGCGCATTTACCGATTGACGTGCAAGCACTCGATTGCGACTTTTATTGCCTCTCCGCACACAAGATGTACGGTCCAACTGGCGCTGGCATCCTTTATGGAAAAAGGGAGCTGTTGGAAAAGATGCCGCCCTTCCATGGCGGTGGTGAAATGATCAAAGAAGTCACCTTCGAAAAGACCACATACAACGACCTGCCGTACAAGTTTGAAGCCGGTACGCCCAACATCGCCGATGTAGTCGCATATCGGTTTGCGATGGATTTCATCACCGAAATCGGTCGAGACCGGATCGCAGCGCATGAGCACGATCTATTGATCTATGCTACGGAACAAATCTCGAAGCTAAAGGGCGTCCGGATTTTCGGGCAAGCTAAAGAGAAAGTGGCGGTATTGGCTTTTACCGTAGAGGGGATACATCATTTTGATATCGGCCAGATGCTGGACGCCCGTGGGATAGCCGTTCGGACGGGACATCATTGTACGCAACCGCTGATGGACTGTTATGGAATTGAAGGAACCGTGAGGGCTTCATTCTCCGTTTACAATACGAAAAAAGAGATTGACCAGCTCGTGGAGGGGTTGGAACGGATTATTAGTTTTATGAGGTGATCGACCCTCTCAAACCTGAAAAAGGAAGCCGAAATTGGCGAGGTCTGGCCGAATCA
>CAZIAG010000466.1:0-3561 GCA_964537375.1 uncultured Roseivirgaceae bacterium | reverse complement strand
CCTGCCTTCCCCGCGTAGAGTGTGTCCGGGGTGATCAAGTTCCAATTCGTCTCACCCGCCACACCGCGTTCGTTGCCTACCCATCGCACGCCTGGACCGGCATCGCTGAAAAAGATCACATCCGGTTCCATCTCCCTGACCAACGCAAGCGTCCCGGGCCAATCGTAATAAGTCGACCCATCGATAGCTCGTTTCTCGTTCGCGCCGCCATAATAACCGGTGCCGCCATTGGCGCCATCAAACCACATTTCGAACACCGGCCCGTATTGCGTGAATATCTCCTTGAGCTGGTTGCGATAGTACGTAACATATTCGGGTGTCCCGTATGCAGCCTGATTGCGATCCCACGGCGACAGGTAAACACCGAATTGCAGCCCCGCTTTCTTGCAGGCATCCGACACTTCCCTGACAACGTCGCCCTGTCCATCGCGAAATAGGCTATTCTTAACTGAGTGTTCGGTGTACGCGCTTGGCCAGATGCAAAAGCCATCGTGATGTTTACACGTGAGGATGACGCCCTTAAATCCCGTTTCCTTCAACACGGAAATCCATTGACCTGCATCAAAGGAAGAGGGATTGAACACGGACGGACTCTCGTTTCCATAACCCCATTCCAGATCCGTAAAGGTGTTGGTGGTAAAATGGATAAACGCGTTCATTTCCATCTTGTGCCAACGCATCTGCGCCTCAGACGGCACCGGCATGACGGGCGAAGGCGGTGGAACGCGTTCACACGATGTGAATAGTATAATAGTCAGTGCAATAGTGAAAAACTGTTTCATTCCGATCAAAATACAAAGGAATCGCACGATGGCAAAGCTTCCCGATTTGCGTGTCCAGGTCTTTCCACCAAAGGGGCCTGATGATATCAAAGTGCTGCGACGAAAGTTACAGTTGCTGTCTTTCCGGGGACAACGCCGATAGAACCTCGTTTAGGCTAAATTCAAAGGGTAGCCTGAATTGCGTGAGTATTCCCTTTTTTGCGTCCTTCTGCTCAACCATGCGATGGTAACATCGTTCTGAAAGGCATAGATTTTTTTATTTACCCAAAAACAAAAAACCATGGAAAACGAAAAAGACAAAGTACGCGAGCCTTATTCGCCAGAGCAGACGCCGAACCCGCCACAAACGGTTGATCCGAGCCTTCGCAAAGAACGGAATGAACCGGATAAGCCGGTTGAAAGTCCGGAGGGTTCTGATCGAAGAAAACCTTCCGACGAGGACGAAAAAAAGGAGAAAGCTGGCGAAGGTGAAAAACGGTTAGGCGAATCAGAAACGGAGATCAACGACGAGACAACGATCTGACCGTTCCATTTGTACCTCGTATCACCGCGATAACGACTTTAAGCGGAGGGATATCGCATGAATGCCTATATTCGAATTTTTATTCGGATTCTGTTCGCCAATGATCGCCGAGGTACACCGATTTTTTCAGACGCCTGTTTTTTACCTTAAGGATAAACTCACTGAACGGCAGTTCCTTGTCGTTTCGAGTATCCTGGTTGGTATTACGAGCGGCCTGGCCGGCGTTCTCCTGAAGTCGTTCGTGCATTTTCTGGCCACCCAAATCAACCGGCAGGCGGAGCGTTACGAGGGGATATTCTTTTTCGCCATCCTTCCTCTCATAGGAATTCTATTGACGGTTGTTGTCGTCAAATATCTCCTGAAAAGCCGCCTCAACCGGGGCAGTGGTGAGATCGTTTACGCGGTTACCAAGAAATCGAGCATAATCCCACCGAGGGAAACGTATGCACACGTGGTAACGAGCGGCATAACCGTCGGATTTGGTGGTTCTGTGGGATTGGAGTCTCCAATGCTGAGCACAGGCGCTGCGATCGGATCCAACTATGGCAGTGCATACAATCTTTCCTACAAGAATCGAACGATATTATTGGCATGCGGTGCAGCCGCCGGCATCGCGGCCGCCTTCAATTCACCGATCGCCGGTGTACTGTTTGCCGTTGAGGTCATCCTGGCGGAAGTCAGCGCATCCGCATTCATACCGTTGATTATCTCGGCGGCATCCGGCGCATTGATGTCCAAAATCATATTACAAGAAGGTGCCACTCTTTCCTTCTCGCTTCAACAACCGTTCAACTACCGCAACCTTCACTGGTACATTGTTCTTGGCGTTCTTGCCGGCTTTGTCTCTCTCCTTTACACGTGGATATTTCAAGGTATAGAACACCGGATGGGCCGCATCCGGAACGGGTGGTCGCGTGCAATTGCAGGCGGTTTGTTGCTGTTTGTTCTCGTTCTGTTGTTTCCACCTCTATTTGGGGAAGGTTATGACACGATCAAAGCGCTGGCCGCGCTCAATCCCGGACAGCTAGTGAACAATTCGGTGCTGAAACCATTCGTCACTAATGAATTATACCTGCTTTTGTTTCTGGGTGCCCTGGTCTTCCTTAAATCCGTAGCGGCGGCCATCACCATGGGTAGTGGAGGCAATGGAGGAAATTTCGGTCCGTCGCTATTTGTCGGCGCATATCTCGGATATGTCTTTGCCCAGGTACTCAAACACCTCGGCTTTACCTCTGTTCCTGAAAGCAATCTCACGCTGGTAGCCATGGCGGGTATCTTGAGCGGTGTGTTTTACGCGCCCTTGACGGCGATCTTCCTCATCGCTGAGATCACCGGCGGGTACGAACTTATGATCCCGCTTATGATCGTATCGTCTTTCAGTGTTACCATTGCCCACTACTTTGAGCCGCTATCGATGGAATCGCGAAAACTTGCGGCCCGGCACAACCTCAGTGTGGCAAACCGCGACCACTTCCTCCTGAGCAAACTCGATGTCGCACAACTGATTGAAAAGAACTTTTCCACGGTACGCCCCGAGGATGATTTTCAGACGCTCATCAAAACGATTTCCAAATCAAGTCGTAACCAATTTCCTGTATTGGATCACGACGAGAAACTTATCGGTATTGTGCATATGGACAACATACGATCCAAAGTCTTCGAACCGGCTAACCACCAAAGTCTTCTCGTTCGTGATTTGATGAAGAAACCTCTCGCCGTGATCGACATCAATGAAAATCTGCACAGGGTTCTGCAAAAGTTTGATGATACCAGGCAATGGAATCTGCCGGTCACCGATCGTGGCAAGTATGTAGGTTTTCTTTCAAAGTCGAGTATTCTCACGCGATACCGCAACGAGCTGCTGGAGTCCGTATAGACGACCGGGATTTATTGGATTTGATGGATTGGCGGGATTGCAAGCCTATCTAATAGGCCCGAATCTCAAGGCCCACATCTTCATCCGATGGTTAATCGCTTAGGGCGCGATCGTCGCGGTTTCGAACCAGTATCGAAAAAAGGAGTTTATCTTCTGCTTCACTCCCTCACTGGTGAATGGCTTCAGGATGACGGAAGCTGCGCCGCAGGCATAACACTCGCGAATGATCTCCAACGGCAAAGCGGTACCCAGCACAACAACGGGAATATGTTTGAGAAGGCCGTCCGATTTGATTTTCGTTAGAATGTCCTGAACGCTCATCGGAAACGACCGGTACGACGCCAGGATAAGTGACGGGAGTTCCTCTCCGGAGGTGCGGG
>CAZIAG010000465.1:0-3575 GCA_964537375.1 uncultured Roseivirgaceae bacterium | reverse complement strand
ATCATTGACAAGTCACCGGCCGCGACCTTTCAGCGCGCACATCACCTGGTCAGGCCACATCTTAACGGCTTGATTGCCGTACTGTATCTCGAACAAACGGATCTGTTCTTTATTAAATATGTCGGCAACACGGATGTATTTCTGAATGGCGTACCGGTGAGGCCGGGCAAAATCGCTGTGCTCGGCGTCGGCAGCCTCCTCCGTTGGGACAAGGACGATCCGGTCTATTATGGCCAAATCCTGAACAAGTTCAAAACATTCGGTGACCACAGCCGTACTTCCTTCGAGGCAACCAATATCTCCTTCAAGTTCAAGAACGGCAGGCTCGGTCTCCGAAATGTCAACGTTTTGGAAGAATCGGGTAACCTCGTGGCCCTGATGGGCGGTAGCGGTGCGGGAAAATCCACGTTGCTGCATGTTCTCAATGGAACAGAAAAACCATCCGAAGGAAAAGTGCTAATCAACGGTATCGACATTCACGCGGAACCGGAAAAGATTGAAGGAGTGATCGGATTCGTCCCCCAGGACGACCTGCTGATCGAAGACCTGACCGTATATCAAAACCTCTATTACGCGGCCAAACTCTGCTTTAACGATAAGACCGAAGAAGAAATAGATCAACTGGTGATGCGCGTGCTCGAAGACCTCGGGCTGGCCGAGATCAAGGATTTGAAAGTCGGATCACCGTTGCAAAAGACAATCAGCGGTGGTCAACGCAAACGACTCAACATCGGTCTGGAACTGTTGCGTGAGCCCGCAGTGCTGTTCTGCGACGAACCGACCAGCGGCTTATCATCACGCGACTCTGAAAACATTATCGATTTGCTCAAGGAGCTTTCGCTGAAGGGGAAACTTGTCTTCGCCGTCATTCACCAGCCTTCGTCCGACATTTTCAAAATGTTCGACAAGCTCCTGATCCTCGACAACGGTGGATACCAGATTTACTACGGCAACCCGGTCGATGCCATCATCTACTTCAAACGCTGCATCAACATGGTGAACAGCGAGGAGGGCGAATGTCACCAGTGCGGGAACGTAAACCCTGAACAGATCTTCAACATCATCGAAACCCGGGTCATTAACGAGTACGGACATTTTACCAACGAACGGAAGATGAGCCCCGAACAGTGGTACGAACTCTTCCGGAAGCACTACCGCCCGAAGGACGTGGCGCCGGCAACCGAAGAGCCGCACTCCACACTGAGAATCCCGTCGCGATTGAAGCAAGCTCACTTGTTTTCATTGCGCGACATTCAGGCGAAGTTGCACAACCGCCAGTACATCATCATCAACCTGCTGGAGGCACCGGTACTGGCCTTTATTCTCGCGTTTATCGTTCGATATTTTAATGTAGACGATCAGGCCGAGACGGGATACATTTTCTCGAAAAACCCGAACCTCCCGGCATACCTGTTCATGAGCGTCATTGTCGCGCTGTTCATGGGACTGACCGTCAGTGCTGAGGAAATTATCCGCGACCGCAAGATACTCAAGCGCGAAGCGTTCCTCCACCTAAGTCGCTGTAGCTACATCCTTTCCAAGATATCGATCCTCTTTATGCTCTCGGCGATCCAGACGTTCCTTTACGTCCTGGTCGGTTCCAGCATCCTGGAGATCAAGGGACTGTTCCTGGAACACTGGTTCATACTCTTTACTACTTCCTGCTTCGCGAACCTGCTCGGGCTTAACATTTCCTCCGCGTTCAATTCCGCAGTCACCATCTATATTCTAATTCCGCTGCTTCTGATTCCCCAACTCATACTCAGCGGTGTGGTCGTGAAGTTCGATAAGCTCAACCCCGTCATCGGTAATACCGCTACCGTGCCGTTGGTCGGCGACCTTATGGCGTCCCGGTGGGCGTTCGAAGCGTCGATGGTAACGCAATTCAAAGACAACGAGTACGAACGCGAATTCTATGTGTGGGATAAAATGATGGCTGGTGCCGACTTCAAGAAGCTCTATTACATCCCGCAGATCGAGACCCGTCTCCAGTATTGCCTGAACAACATGCATTCCACCGACTCGGCGGTACAGGCAAAAATGTCTCGCGACCTCGACCTGGTCAGGACGGAACTCGACAAGGAGTTTACACAATCCGGAATACAGCCTGTGTCAGACCTTCAACGCCTCCGGGCTGGCGGTTTTGACTCGACAGCATACCAGCGAACGCTTGCCGACCTGGAAAAGTTGAGGGATCACTATACCAAGATCTTTAATAAGGCGGAGCGGGAAAAGGAAGCTTACATCAGGAAGATGACCGACACCCCGGAGAAGGAAACCAACTTTATTACGTTCCGCGATCAGCATCATAACGAGTCGATTACGGAGTTGGTCAAGAATTCCACCGAACGAAACCGCATCGTAGAAAGCAACGGTCGACTGATCCAAAAAATTTACCCGATTTACAAGGATCCTGACCCGGAACACCTCGTCGACTTCGATGCGCAGTTCTACATGCCGCGAAAACATTTCCTCAGTAAGGATATCGATACGTTCTGGTTTAACACAGGCGTGATCTGGTCGATGACGCTGGTGCTGGCCGGAATGCTTTATTTCGACGTCCTTCGCAGAATAATTGACGGCATCGGAGAGGTCTTCACCAATCCCATGAACCGGCGAAAATAGCGGGTATGTTCTTCGTTCTCTCAAAGACGATCAGTTTCCTGGCGATGCCCATGACCATCGTCATGGCGTTGCTGATCGCAGGTACCTTTCTCCGCAATGCAAAATGGAAAAAGCGATGCCTCATCGCGGCCGTGGTCGCCTTCTTCCTTTTCTCGAACTCCTTCCTGGCCAACCAGATAATGGGAGCCTGGGAAACAGATACACCGGCCTTTGCTTCGATGCGTCACTACAAACTCGGAATTGTGCTCACCGGTGCGACCATCCCGGATCTTGAACCCGATGACCGGGTCTATTTTCATCGTGGCGCCGATCGCGTGATACATACCGTGCAGCTCTACAAGCTCGGACTACTCGATACCATTCTGATCAGCGGGGGCAGCGGTCGGGTGATCGACGAGGTGGGGCCCGAAGCGGAAAAACTGCGCGAGGTGATGGTGTTGATGGGCGTGCCGCGCGAAGACATCTGGGTGGAGAACGAATCGCGAAATACGCACGAGTCGGCCGTAAATGTAGCTTCGATGCTGAATGAAGTCCAGATAGGGCCGACTGACTGCTTGCTGATTACATCCGCGTTCCACATGCGCAGGTCCCGTGCCTGCTTTAGAAAAGTGGGACTCGATTTGGATACTTTTTCCACCGACTTCTACGCCCGCCCGGCCACCTATTATCCCGATCAGTTTATTATCCCGCGTGCCGAAGCAATGATCCTTTGGGAGAAGTTGTTCAAAGAATGGATCGGAATGGTCGCGTATAAGTTCGCTGGGTATATTTGAAACGTCCACTCGCTTCTATCTTAGAAAAGGACGTCGTAACTTAAGGAATAGATTGGGAAATTATGAAAAACATCGTCGCCTGTTTGCTGATCTTCGTTGCCTGGCCTGCCCCCGCCCAGGAAGGAGTATACAAAGATTTGTCGCCAACGGACTTCCGGGAAAAGATGAAACACACCG
>CAZIAG010000464.1:0-3579 GCA_964537375.1 uncultured Roseivirgaceae bacterium | reverse complement strand
GATGGTAGTGCAACGGATCAGTGGCCCAAACCCGGGCATAGGCTGCGAGGTGATAGACCTGCTCACACGATTGCATTCCACGAGCAAGCGCTTCACGATTCGAAAGGTCACCAACGATTACGGAAACACGGTCGTGGTTGAATTCGGAGATATTCGAGCGTAATAGGACGCGAAGATGATGTCCTTCCGCAAGAAGCCTCTTCACCAACTCCCTTCCGATGTATCCCGAAGCACCTGTAACAAAGACATTCATCTTGACCCACTCCCGGGCAAAGAGCTAAAAATCCATTCCGACAGGTGCGGGCGATGAGGGCTGAAATCCGGCAATGTTTAGAAACGTCACGGTCAATCGTCACTGGACTCAAGGTCTTTTAGGATGTTGTTCACATCCTCTTCGGTGGTAGCAAGCTTCTGCTTGCAAATTCTGATAAGAAATGCGGCGCGTTTTACTTTCCCTGAAAGATCGTCGACCGAAATCTCTCCTTCTTCTATTTCAGACACGATTTGCTGCAACTCTTCGAAGGCCTCCTTGTAGTTGGGTGTTTCATTCATTGCTTTCGTGGTTAACCGATTTGACTTCACTCTGAAGCGAACCGTCGGCCAGGAAAGTGGTGATCCGCTGCCCCGGTTGAATACCAGCAACGGTTTTCAATGCCTTCCCATCGATTCGCGTGATGCTAAACCCTCGCTTCAACACGCGCTGCGGGCTCATATTATCGACACTGGTTTGAAGGTTGTCGATCGCGAGGAATTGTTGGCGTGTGAATATTACGTTATTTTTTTTCAGCAACTGTTGCTTGTGATCCAGTTCCCGGCGCTCACCCACTAGAACAGCAATAGAAGACCGTCGCAGATCAAAGGCTAGCGACTCTTGCTGATCACGTTCCCCCCGCAGCGCATAACGCGCGTATTGCACAAGCGCCCTGACCCACTTGTCCACCGTATGACGATCATCCGCCAGGGCGTTCAAGGTCACCGCTCTGTAAAACCTGACAGCATTGGAAAATACCAACCTCGATGACTGAATAAGTTTCAAACTCTCTGCTTGCAGACGCGTGACTGCATCTGATAACGGTGCGGCAAAGTCATCAAACCTCTCAATAAGAAAATTTGCCAGGTCTGTTGGTGTGATGGCATTGCGGAACGCCACCATTTCAGCCACCGTCTCGTTGGTCGCATGACCGATTCCAGTGATTACCGGAATCGGAAAGTTTGCAATAGCCCGGCAAAGCTCGATGTTGTTAAAGCAGGACAATCCAACTTCTCCACCTCCTCCACGAATAATGGCTACCACATCGAAGTGCCGAGCAACCTTGCGAATGCGGCGCAGTTGATAGCCTATGGACTCCACCGCGCGCTCCCCCTGCAACACTGCCGGAAAAAGCATATAGAAAAACTTATAGCCTTCGGCATTATTGGCGATTACTTTTTGAAAGTCTGCATAACCCTTACTTGTCTCCACCGAGATCACGGCAATTCGCTGAGGCAGCAACGGAAACTCCAACGCCTTGTTCCTCGTAAATATCCCCTCCTCACGCAAGGCTGCGATCGTTTCCGCTTTCTCGCGCTCAAGTTCACCCAAAGTAAAAACAGGATCGATGTCGGTAATCCAAAGAGACAACCCATGGACAGGATCATATGCGATGCGGGCACAAAAAAGGATGGTCACTCCGTCTCTTAGTGGCGCATTCAAAACGGACATAAAGCGGCGGTTGATCCGCTGGTAATCATCTCGCCACAGCGTCGCTCGCAATTGGGCGATCACCTTGCCTTCGCGTTTCTCCACAAGCTCGGGGTAACAATGCCCGGAGTGAGGGTAATGATTAAGCTTGTTCATTTCCGCCTTTACCCAAAAGGCAGTGCTGTACCGCTCGGCCAGCGTTCTCTGGATGCTGCGGGTTACGTCCAGCAGTGAAAATATCTTGCGATCCCCGATGATCTCCGGCATGGGTTCAAATTACAGAATTGACGGGCATTCCTGGATCCCGGCATCAAGCTAAGTCAAAAATTTGACAACCGCTGCCAAGTGGCCGGGCGGCAGAATTTTTCAGATAGCCAAACTTTCCTTTAATTTGCAGCGTTTTATCAGGCCGGTTGACATATCCTACCGGCGGTCTTCCTCGGATGGAGGAATCCAATCTGATAGAAATGGCTCCGTATTTCAATGGATAGAATTTCAGATTCCGATTCTGAAGATGCAGGTTCGATTCCTGCCGGGGCTACGATTGATTTCCGTGGACGCGGCAAGCCCGGCGCAGTTCAAGTTGGTGACTGTTTCGGGCTTTTTGCACTTCTGCCAAACTCGCAGTAAATATCCGCAACAGCCCCAAAACGCACCCGAATTGTTTTTGAACCTTGAGCTATCCAGCCGAAAATTCGATACCTTCGGAACAAACGGGGAAACCAAGCAGATGAAAATTAAAAACATACCTTGGATACTGACCGTGATATCAGGAGTTGCCTGCGCCATCGCCTACCTGTGGAGTCTGACCGATCCTGAAAGCGCAACGGCGGTTAGCACGTACTTTGCCACCTGGATTATCTTCCTCCTTGCCCTGGGCTACGCGAGCACGCCATCAGGGTCGTGGTGCGGCAAGACCGCCTTTCTATTTGTCGTTGTGATTGTGGTGGGACTCACGTTCAAAGTCCTTCATTTTCTCGGTGCAACCGAGATTCTCGTGTTTGGTCTCATTGGCTTGGCGGCCACGTATGCAATTATGTGGGTTCGAACTCAGCGCCAGGGCCACGCATGAATTCACTTTTGCGTTTCGCGTCAGTACGGTTTATTTTTGAGATACTACTCACAACCTCATGAAATCAAGTATCGGCATCATCGTTTCCATTGTTCTCCTCAACGCTTTCTTTTCCTCATGCTCCTACCTCAGCCCTCCCAGCATTGAAGACACATGGCGCGTTGAAAAAATCGAGTTAACGCCAAACGACCACCTAAGCGAATCGATCTACGCAGAAGCGTATTTATCCTTCTACGACGATGGAAAAATTTCGTTCTACAACAAAAAACAACGTAACGCATCCATCGGCGTTTACCGCATCGGCAAATGGAGCCGTAAGGAAAATGCGCTTCAAATAAAACTCGATGAGACTCCCATCGAACAAGGGTTCCAAGTCATCGAGGTCGGCGACCGATGGCTTGTCATCCAGATTGCCAACGGACGCAACGAACTGATCGGCACCAAATTAAAATGTGTTCGGACCGATCTGTACAAGGAAGGCGAGTTCGACCTGCTGAAGCCGGAGTTCAACCGATGGCGGATTGCTCCCGATAAGAAGGAAAATGCAGACGAAATCAAAGCCCGCGTCGTCAATCACGTCGACTTCCTGTTAGGGTATTTCAAGATGCTTGAAGAAAAATCTCAGAACTATTTCGAACCTTCGGTCCTGCATACACCGTTCAACTTCTATTCCAACGGTATAGGCCTTGGCGAATATTTTGAGTCCGACAATCGTTGGCTTTCCAATTTCTACGACCAGCAAGATGCGGTGGCTGGAGCAAATTTGCTCAGGCAGGGAATCAGAAGTATCGACAAATACCCAGCGGACGAAGGAAGTTATGGGAAG
>CAZIAG010000463.1:0-3583 GCA_964537375.1 uncultured Roseivirgaceae bacterium | reverse complement strand
ATATCGCGACGAAAGCCTTGTTGTTGAATTCCACCAACAAGGTGAAACGCACTATTTTCTCAAGTGGCGACGCACGTTTGATACAGGATTATTTGACCTGGCTCGATCAAAAAGAGCAACTCGCGCGACTTTATTCCTATTCAAAGGAAGAACTGGAAGAGCAAAAGATCAATCTCGACTCCATCGAACGAGCTGCCAATGCCACCGAGAAAAGTCTTTCCGAACGGTCTTCCGTATTCACAGAAAGCTATACTGCCTCCAGCATTACGTACAAGGAGATAAAAGCATTGCTACACGACAATGAGGCCGTCGTCGAGATCGTGCGAGCCAGAAAATACGACCAGACCTTCACACCCGATTCAAAATATGTTGCTCTCATCCTGACAAAGGAATCACCGCTGCCGAAATGTGTACCGATTGAAAACGGACAGCTGCTCGAAACGCGCTACTTCAAGTATTATCGGAACGCGATTCAGCAAAAGATTGCTGATCAGTATTCGTACGACCAATTTTGGAAACCCTTCGAGTCTGCTCTCGCTCAAAAGAAAGTTATCTACCTATCACCTGATGGTGTGTATAATCAGATTAATCTAAACACGCTTAAGGGTTCATCGACCGATTACCTCGTTAAGCGCTATGACTTTGTCACCGTCAGCAATTCGAAAGACCTGCTTTCCCTGAAATCCGCCAGAAAAGCGACGGCGTCGAAGAGCGCGGTACTTGTGGGATCACCGGACTACGGTGGTCCTTCATTGACGCCGCTACCCGGCACAAAGGCAGAAGTGGAGAGCATTGCAAAAACGCTGAAGGCGGGCGGTTACCAGGTCAGCCAGTTTACCGACGGCGCGGCTACCGAAAGCAACCTGAAGGCCGTGAACGCACCCGCAATTCTACACATCGCGACGCATGGATATTTTCTCCCCGACATAGACCGGCAAGGTTCCGGCTTCGGTGTCCATCTCGACAACGCGGGAGAAAATCCGCTCCTGCGTTCCGGGCTGATGCTCGCGAATGCCTCAAAAACAGTAGAAGGCAGCGCCATGCCGAACCTGCAAAGCAACGACAACGGTGTACTCACAGCCTACGAAGCCATGAACCTCAACCTCGAAGGTACGAGCCTCGTCGTACTCAGCGCTTGTGAAACCGGTCTCGGGGATGTAAAGGCAGGAGAAGGTGTGTACGGATTGCAACGTGCTTTCCTCGTTAGTGGTGCCGAGGCATTGATCATGAGTCTCTGGAAAGTCGACGACGCAGCAACGCAACTGCTGATGTCATCTTTTTACAGCAACCTGGCTAAACTCAAGGACAAGCAAAAAGCGTTCAAGCAAGCTCAGTTGAATCTCATGACACGATACCCCGATCCCTATTACTGGGGAGCGTTTGTGATGGTTGGGAAGTGATGTGCTCAACAGCACGAGGCCCATCCACCTTCGCCCGAAAAAAAACCTTGGATTCAAGGGAGTTACTCATTCTCTACCTCACCCTTCACATACTTCTCCAGCCATTGATCCATTTCCCACAACATGTGAAGGATCGACTCTTTGGCCTGGTAGCCGTGGCTCTCATAAGGCAGCAATACAAAACGCGCGGTCGCGCCGTGCCCCTTAAGGGCATTGTAAAAGCGCTCACTTTGAACAGGGAACGTTCCGGAGTTGTTGTCGGCTTCACCATGTATGAGTAGCAGAGGCTCCCTGATCTTGTCGGCAAAGGAAAAAGGCGACATCTGGAAATACACATCCGGTGCTTCCCAATAAGTGCGTTCTTCTGCCTGGAATCCAAATGGCGTCAGCGTGCGGTTATATGCTCCGCTTCGCGCGATTCCTGCTTTGAACAGATCGCTATGAGCCAGAAGGTTTGCCGTCATAAACGCACCATAGGAATGGCCACCTACCGCGACGCGGGTCCGATCCACCACACCCAGGGATGCCGCATAGTCAATTGCCGCTTCTGCACTGGCGACGAGTTGCTGCACATACGTGTCGTTGGGTTGTGCATCGCCTTCACCCACGATCGGTATCGAGGTGTTGTTCAGGATCGCATAACCGCGCGTAACCCAGAAGAGCGCACTACCCCACCCCACACGAATGAACGTATACTGCGAACCCCGCACTTGTCCTGCACTGGCTTTCGACTTGTATTCAACAGGGTACGCCCAAAGGAAAGTCGGAAGCGGGCCGTCCTCTTTCTTGTATCCTGCGGGCAAGTAAAGGTCGGCTGTAAGGTCCACGCCATCCGCGCGCTTGTACCGCAAAACCTGCTTCTGAACGTCCTTTAACTGCGGATATGGATGCGGGAAGTTTGTGAGTTGCGTGAGCTTCGATGACCCTGCCGTCTGCAGAAAATAATTGGGGTTCTCCGTTGTTGATTCCCTTGACGTGATGAACGTACCTTTTCGCGGATCGAGGAGTTCCACCACCCTTTCATAGTACGGCGCTTCACAACGCCACAAACGTGTCTTCTTCCCCGTCTTGAGATTCATTTTATCAAGAAAGGGCATATCGCCTTCCGGCGACGAACCGTCTCCGGTGAGGAAGATATGATTGTCTTTGGTAACGAGCATCGTATGCCGGCCAAACCGGTTGGGCGCGGTGACAAAACTCCCGGGATTATTGTAGACGTCTTCTGTGGAGCGATCGATAATGACCTTCTTTGTTTTGTAGCCACATCCACCTGATAAACGCGTTGCCTGCGATCGTTCCACCAATACTCATAAAACCAGGCCATTCCATTGTCGCCCCAGAGTACACCGGCGTACCGCAGCGGCAGACTGATGAGTTCGGTCGGCGTTCCAGTGAACGGCGCATCCAATTCGAATACCTTGTCGCGAATCTCCGCATTTGCGCGCGGGTCACCGCCATCCTGAGCTTCCACCCAATACAGCGTTGCCTCCTTGTCGGAACGCCATGCATGACCGCGCGGACCCTTCTGCGTTGCACTAAAGCCCGTGGGTATATTGTCGATGAGAGGGATATCGATGATCTCCTTCACCAGCTTTCCGCTGCGGTCGATGACTTGCACGCGATGCGGAAACCTTCCCGCCGGAACAATGTAGCTATATGGCCGGTGAATTACTTTAGTAAGGATGTACTTTCCATCGGGCGAAGGACTCACGGATGCGTAGATGGCTGCGGGTGCAATCACCTGTTCCGCACCGTCGAGGTCGACTTGCACCAACTCCGATGTTGCGTAATAATCGAACAGCGCTTCATCGTGCGCATTATTGAGCAGATCCTGGTAGGTGCGGTTAGGTGCCTTCTTGCCGAGGTTTTCTTCGATCACTGGTCCAACCGGTACACGTGACTTTTCAGGCAACGGTTTTCGGCTCTCAGGAACGGCAGTAAACAGAATGTGTTTTGAATCTGACAGCCAGTCGAACGAACCACGGAATACGCTCGACACGGCCCGGTTGGAAAGGCGCCGCGCTGCGAGGGTGGATAGATCGATAACCCAAAGTTCAATTTTGTTTGCTCCATTCTGAAGAAAGGCAACGCTCTTTCCGTCGGGTGAAAATGAAACGTTACTGATCAGCAACGGCGAAGGAAGATCCGTGATCTCGTACTCCTTGCCTTCTGAGAGTTTCTTC
>CAZIAG010000462.1:0-3608 GCA_964537375.1 uncultured Roseivirgaceae bacterium | reverse complement strand
ACCGCGATGGCAAGCCTAACGGGATAACGCGTGCTTACTATCCTAATGGCAAACCGGAATGGGAAGCCAACTTCGAAGACGGCATCATGACGGAGTTCTTCCGCACGTACTTCGACAACGGTCAACTGGAGTCCGAATCGACGATGGCGCGCGGAGAGAAAAACGGGCAGTTCAAAACATACGATCGCGACGGCAACCTCCTCCTGGAGGGCAACTTCATGAACGGCAAACTGCACGGACCAAACACCGCTTACTATCCCGATGGCACAGTACAACACCGATTCACGTTCAACCTGGGCATGAAGACGGGTACAAACTATGAGTATCATCCCAACGGCAAGGTGAAGCGCAAAGAGGTGGCCTCACTCAATGGCAAAGAGATCACTCGATACGAATACGACGAGCAGGAAATGCCCATATCCGAGAAACGTTTCCTGAACGAGGCACCGCACGGCACGTGGGTCCATTATTTTGAAGGAACGAAGACACCCCGGATCAAGGAAACCTGGGAACACGGGAAGCTTAACGGCAAAAGATACATTTACTATGAAAACGGAAAGGTCGCTGCAGAGGAAACGTGGAAGGCGAATTACAAGACCGGACCATTCAAAACCTTCACAGAAGATGGACACCTCGAAACCGAAGGCGTCTTTCGCCTGAACCGAAAGCACGGTGAATATATCTCCTATTACCCCAACGGCAATATGCGCGAAAAGGGCCAATATACAGCCGACAAAAAGCACGGTATGTGGTATTCGTTTGATAAAGAGGGAAACGAAACCGAAGCCGTTCAATACAGGGCAGGCATGCCGGTGAAGAAGTAGATGCTGGTGGCGGTCCGCCGGGTGGATTTCAGAAGTCATGAGCGTGAGGTTCAAGCTATCGGAGTCACGCGCGTCCCAGCTGGTCCGGCTCCATGCTCTGTTTCTCTATTACCACAGCGGCCGGGCTTTAATCAACTGTCCAACACAACCAGAACTAACACTATAATTTCTTGTCGCCACAGTCCGAAAATCCCATTATTCGCCGTTAATTAGCCCCTTGATTCAACGCTATGGAGGCGATAAAGGAAACCCACTTCACTTTCCCCGGGCAGACGGATTTCTACCGTGGCAAGGTACGCGACGTCTACTATTTCGACGACCTGATGGCCCTGGTTGCAACAGACCGCATCTCGGCATTCGACGTAATCCTTCCAAGGGCAATTCCGGACAAGGGTCGCGTACTCAACCAAATCGCTGCTTTTAATCTGGAGGCCACAAAAGCCCTGGTGCCGAACTGGGTTGTGGCAGCGCCGGATCCAAACGTCACCATCGGGTACAAATGTGAACCGTTTCCCGTAGAGATGGTTGTGCGAGGTTATCTCGCCGGCCATGCATGGCGTGAATACAAGGCCGGAAAGAGGACGCTCTGCGGAGTCCCGCTGCCGGAAGGCTTAAAAGAGAACGACAAGCTCCCCCGCCCCATCATCACACCGACGACCAAGGCAAGGGTTGGCCACGACGAAGACATCTCCCGAGATGAGATATTTGAACGCGGGTTGGTCAGCATTCCCGATTACAAGGTCCTGGAGGATTACTCATTAAAGCTGTTCAGAAAAGGAACCGAGCTCGCGGCACAACGCGGACTTATCCTGGTAGACACCAAGTACGAGTTCGGAAAACACAACGGAACGATCTACCTGATCGACGAGGTACACACGCCCGATTCGTCGCGGTATTTCTATGCCAACGGCTATCAACAGCGGCAGCAGAACGGCGAACCACAAAAGCAACTGTCGAAAGAATTCGTGCGGCAATGGCTGATTGAGAACGGATTCCAGGGCCGGGAAAACGACGTTATGCCGGCGATGACTGATGATATTGTAGCCTCAATATCAGCGCGTTATAAAGAGCTTTACCAGCAGTTCCGAGGGGAAAGTCTGCCGCCGGTCGACTATTCGGCAATACACGACCGCATCGAACAGAACATCCTTCGCACCCTCAAATCCGTTAATCTCGAAAAACTAAAAAAGTAGGAATTTGCTCGTATATTGCGATTCCAAAAGGGATTAACGGTTGCGATCCCCACCCTCAAACGGAACGACACACTCATGAAGTACACGATTGATAAACAGGAAAAATACAGTCTGTTGAAGCTCCACGAAGAGAAGCTGGATTCAAGCGTGGCGCCCAGCCTGAAATCGGAGCTCATCACCCTGCATGCTGAGGGCGTTCGGAACATCATCCTGGATTTGTCGGAAGTAAAATACACGGACTCCTCCGGATTGAGCGCCCTGCTCGTGGGCAACCGGATCGTCCAGGAAGACGGAGGCATCTTCGTCCTGACGAGCCTTTCGGATCACACCAGCAAACTCATCAAGATCTCCCAGCTCGACAGCGTACTAAACATCCTGCCAAAGGTAGAGGAAGCCATTGACGCCGTCTTTATGCACGAGATTGAGAAGGACCTTAAAGACAGCGACGGCGGAAACTGACTTTGCAACGACTTTGACCGATGACCAGGACTACAATCCTGGTCATTTCTTTTTATACTTGTCTGATGAGTTTTCGCATCACCATACTGGGGGCGAGTGGCGCCCTACCGGCGTACGGGCGTTATCCGTCTTGTCAACTGGTAGAGATACAAAACCGGCATTTCCTGGTCGACTGCGGTGAAGGTGCACAGATGCAACTCATGCGCTACCAGGCCAACCTTCATCGGATCAGTCACGTCTTCATCAGCCACCTGCACGGTGATCACTACCTGGGGCTCATGGGCCTGATCTTCACCATGCACCTCTCACGCCGTACCAATGAACTGCATATCCACGGTCATGCGGGCCTCGACGACATCATCACAACGCAATTGCGGCATTCTCGTTCAGTACCCTCCTACCGACTTGTCTTCCACCGCATTGATGCGGGTAGCCGTGAGGTGATTTACGAGGATGATAAACTGACCGTAGAAACGTTGCCGCTGAGACACAAACTCCCATGTTCGGGATTCCTGTTCCGCGAAAAGCTGAAGCCGCGGCGCATCAACAAAGAACTTCTGCCGGAGGGATTATCCATCCGGCAGCTTGCGGGATTGAAACAAGGACACGACGTCGCGGATGAGCAAGGCAACCTTCTCTACACCAACGAATCCCTTACCCTGCCTCCGCGAAAGTCACGAACCTATGCCTATTGTTCCGACACCGCGTTCGATGAATCGCTCATCGAAAACGTACGAGGCGTGGATATCCTGTATCACGAGGCAACCTTCACGATTGACGAGGCCTCAAAGGCAGTTGAGACGCTGCATAGCACTGCGGCCGAAGCTGCGGAGATCGCCGCCCGCGCAGATGTGGGCAAACTCGTTATCGGTCATTTCTCCGCGAGGCATAAGGACCTGGCGCCCGTTTTGGAGGAAGCAAAGAAGTTTTTTAACAGAACGGAGTTGGCATTGGAGGGGAATGTTTTTAGCATCGCTGATTAGAATCCACGCGACGTAACGCATAACCGCAAGGGGGAAATCCACATTGAGCGTTCAACATGGACCCCTGAACATTCCCCCATTTTGATATCTTTACCCAATGGACATCCCCATTCAGCAAAAGTACAACCGCCTCTTTATCATCCTCAGCG
>CAZIAG010000461.1:0-3612 GCA_964537375.1 uncultured Roseivirgaceae bacterium | reverse complement strand
GGTCGTAATCGGTGACTTCTTCCGTAATGGGATGCTCTACCTGGATCCGGGTGTTCATCTCCATGAAGTAGAAGTTGCCGTGCTTGTCGACCAGGAATTCAATTGTGCCTGCGCCCTCGTAATTGATGGCCTGGGCACCCTTGATGGCGGCTTCGCCCATCATCTCACGCAGTTCCTGCGTCATGATCGGGGACGGCGTCTCTTCGACAAGCTTTTGGTGACGACGCTGAATTGAGCAGTCGCGCTCCGAAAGGTGACATACCTTCCCGTACTGGTCGCCAACCACCTGTATTTCTATATGGCGTGGTTCTTCAACAAATTTTTCAAGGTAAATACCGTCGTTGCCGAATGCGGCAGCGGCCTCCCGGCGAGCATCGTCCCAAGCCTTCTTGAAGTCCTCGTCGTTGGCGATAATACGCATGCCTTTGCCACCACCGCCGGCAGTAGCCTTAATAATGACGGGATACCCGATCTCGCGTGCAAGCTTCTGTCCTTCTTCCACCGAATTCAACAAGCCATCCGAGCCTGGGATGGTGGGAACGCCCGCCTTCTTCATCGTTTCCTTCGCCGTTGACTTGTCACCCATGGCCTGAATCATGGCAGGCGTAGGACCGATGAATTTTATCCCGTATTCATGACAAATGGCCGAGAACTCGGCGCGTTCCGAGAGGAAGCCATAGCCTGGGTGAATGGCATCCGCATTCGTGATCTCAGCAGCGGAAATAATACGCGGAACGTTGAGGTACGAATTCTTGCTGGGCGCATCTCCTATACACACGGCCTCATCGGCAAAGCGCACGTGCAGACTCTCGCGATCAGCCGTGGAGTAAACTGCCACGGTCTTGATATCCATCTCGCGACAGGTTCGGATAATTCGCAGGGCGATCTCCCCGCGATTGGCAATCAATATCTTCTTAAACATAGTGTCAATCCGTCCTTCCTGGATGCCGTTACCCAAACGGACGACTCCGGGAACGGGGTTTACGTTTAGTTGACTTTCTGCAGCTTGATTAATCAGGCTCTACAATGAACAATACCTGGTCGTACTCGACGGGCGTTGCATTCTCAACCATTACCTTCACTACCGTACCCGATACTTCTGATTCGATTTCATTAAAGAGCTTCATTGCTTCAATGATACATACGGTTTGGCCGCGCGAAATCTTGTCACCGACGGATACAAAGGGCGGCGCATCAGGACTGGAAGCCCGATAGAAAGTACCAATCATCGGAGATTTGATCTCAACGGTTTTCTTGCCGGACGATTCGGCGGTCTTTTCTGTCTTCGGTGCCGCCATCGGTTGTGGCGCTGCCGATACAGTCGCAGGTGCCACCGCAGCGACCGGCGTCGACACGGTTTGAGGAGCGGCACTCTTAAAGATCTTTTGATCCGGCTCGCGCTTCACATGAAGCTTTAATTCCTTCGTTTCGACGTTCACTTCATTGAGTCCGGTCTTTGAAATGAATTCAATAAGGTCTCTGATTTCGGATGTTTTCATTTCAGGTAGGTTAGGTGCGCCGGATGTCCGGGCAGCGGTTGTTGTTTTTGGTGTGGCCTTTTTGGCCTTTGAACCCTTTGACTTTGCCATGAGCGCTATTTTACACGTTCTACGTATTCGCCGGTACGCGTATCCACCTTTATTTTTTCACCGGTGTTCACGAACAAAGGAACACGGATCTCAGTGCCATTCTCCAACGTAGCGGGCTTTAATGTGCGCGTCGCGGTGTCACCCTGCAATCCCGGCTCCGTATACTGGACCTCCATCACCACGTGCGCAGGGGCTTCGGCGGTAATCGGATTGGTGCCGTCCTCAAACGCGATCAGCAAGGTTACGCCTTCCTTAATATATTTCAGTGAGTCACCCAGGAGAGTCTTGTCAAGGTAGATCTGGTCGAAGGTCTCGTTGTCCATACACACCAGACTCTCTCCATCCTGATAAAGATATTGGTATTCCTTTGTCTCAACTCGCAACATTTGAACTTCGTCACCGGGTCTGAACCGGTTTTCCGCGATCTTTCCGTTGCGCACGTTTCTCATTTTTACCTGGTAGAACGCGCGAAGATTGCCCGGTGTGCGATGTTGCAGTTCCTCGATCTGCATGACTTCGCCGTTATAACGAATGAAGTTTCCTCTGCTTAGATCCGATACCGTTGCCATAGTTTAAGAAAACGACTTTAAGTTACAAATGAATTAGTTATCCGCAAGTTCAGCGTTCAGCACTCAGCCATTGTAGGCCCAGCGCACGTGCGTTGCTCCCCAGGTGAAACCGCCGCCAAATGCCGCAATGATAAGATTGTCCCCTTTTTTCAATTTCTTCTCGTAATCCCAAAGAAGTAGGGGAATGGTTCCAGCGGTTGTGTTACCGTAACGCTCGATGTTCATCATCACCTTGTCTTCGGTGATACCTAATCGGTTTGCGGTTGCATCGATGATTCGTTTGTTTGCCTGGTGTGGCACGAGCCAGGTGATATCTTCCGGCTTGAGGTTGCTGCGCTGAACCAATTCGGCGGAGACGTCCGCCATATTCGTGACGGCAAACTTGAAAACCGCTGCGCCTTCCTGGTAAACATAATGCTGTCGCGCGTCCACGGTAGCGTGTGAGGCGGGGAGTCGGCTGCCCCCGGCTTTCATGTGAAGGAAACACTCACCACTTCCGTCGCTCCGCAAAATGGTATCCATCACGCCGACATCTTCCGTCGTGGGCTCCAGTAAAACACAGCCGGCGCCGTCTCCGAAGATGATACATGTCGTCCGATCCGTATAATCGATAATTGCCGACATCTTGTCACCGCCGACAACAACTACTTTCTTGAACCGGCCGGATTCGATAAAACTTGCACCGGTGCTCAGCGCATAAAGAAATCCCGAACAGGCAGCCGCAAGGTCATAGCTGAAGGCGTTGGTAGCGCCTACCGCCGTTGCCACGATGTTCGCCGTCGCCGGGAACGTCATGTCAGGCGTCACCGTGGCGAAGATCACCAGGTCGATGTCTGCGGGGTTCGTTCCGGTCTTGGCCAGCATATCCTTCACGGCCGCGATGCCCATCACCGATACTCCTTGGTTCTCGCCCTTGAGAATGCGCCTCTCCTTAATCCCTGTTCGCGTAGTGATCCATTCATCGCTGGTCTCAACCATTGTTTCCAATTCCCGGTTGGTGAGAATGTAGTCAGGGACGTAACCGCCAACGCCTGTTATGGCCGCTTTAATCTTAGTCATCTTTAGTTTTTAGTCGTAGTGGGATGTACGATTCATTAAAATGAAAAATGCCCGGCATAGATCCGAGCAAATGTGTCATACCCGTTCAGGATACGCGCATGTATTCGATTGTCAAATGATGATAAACCGGAAAGAACCTGTGTATAACCACCGACCGGCCTCCCATGATCAGGCTAGAACTTCTTTTTCCATCAGGACTTTACCCTTGAAGTAAAGTTTTCCTTCATGCCAGAAAGCGCGATGGGGGAGGTGATGTTCACCCGTGGTAGGGCATACCGCCAGTTGGCTGGCCGTTGCCTTGTAGTGTGTCCTTCTTTTATCTCTCCGGGTTTTCGAGGTTTTGCGTTTGGGATTAGGCATATCAGCTACTGTTTATTTTAGTTTCTTAAGTATTT
>CAZIAG010000460.1:0-3613 GCA_964537375.1 uncultured Roseivirgaceae bacterium | reverse complement strand
AGGTATCTCATAGCGCTGTGCCGCAGCCGAAACAATACGCCGAAAGTTCAGCAATGAGTCATGCTCAGCTCGTGAGCAGGGGCTCTTCGATGGTTGTGCGGTCACGACGATAAGGCGTTTTCCAGCTGCAAGGCGATATCCCTGCGGTGTAAGTGTAACGGAGTTGAGAACAAGCATGCCCTCGGGTTGAGTTTCAGGAACTGCCGCAGAAAAATAATCGTGCAGAGAGTCGCCGTGCGTGACATACACCGTTTCAAAATGATAGTTTGGGTTTACTGACTCAATGCGGTTCTTCAAATAAAGCACTGAGACTACGATGGCAACCGCAAGGGCTGCAAAACTAAATGTGTATACCAGAATCGCCTTCGCCTTCTTCATCTCGTCAGCAAGATAGCAGGCATCACGTCAGTTGCGGCTCCTGGGCAGGTCAAAATTACACAAGCGGGCCGATGTCGGGGATGCCCGGGCACTCAACGCGCAGCCATTGTGCCCAAACGCTGTCCGGTTGTCGGGAAGGGCCAACGCTGCTGATTTCGTCACCTGCGCTAAAGTAATCAAGGAGCATGAAGAATCCTGAAGGTATGGAACTTCCGCGGCCGGTGGATTGTTTACTACCAAACCTTTTGGAAATGTTAAGAACAATCATTCTGGTCTTCGTCGTTTGCATCGGATGCAGCGGCCAGGGGACGACAACCTCACAGCGTGTCACGGCACTCCCTGATGGCGACACAACAAAGAAGGTAGTGCGGACGGAAGAAGAATGGAAGCGCATCCTTACGCCTGAGCAATACCACGTACTCCGCCAAAAAGGTACTGACAGACCCTTCACGGGAAAGCTAACATACAACAAGGAAGAGGGGATTTACTATTGCGCAGCGTGTGGAAACGCATTATTCACATCGGAAATGAAGTTCGATTCAGACTGTGGCTGGCCAAGTTTCGATCGTGAAATAGAGGGCGGACGTATAAAAACCGCCGTGGACACGAGTTATGGAATGATTCGTACCGAGATCATGTGCGCCCGCTGTGATTCCCACCTGGGTCACATCTTTGAAGACGGCCCCACCGACACCGGCCTGCGTTATTGTGTGAATTCCACGTCTTTAGCGTTCAAAAGGTCCCAATAGAAGAAGTCGTTCAGCGTTGAATAAAGCGGTTCAGAGGCGAAACGCTGGAATTGGCAGAGGGAATCGATTATCCCCTTGTTACATTTTAGTCCTGTTCTAAATCAACGTCTGCCAAACAGACCTTCCCATGGCGGGTATCCCGTTTTCCTTTGTACTAGGCGGACTGACCGACTATCAGATTTCGCTGCTAAAAGACGGTCGTCAGATCGATGCAAAGATGATCCTCACCCTCGACGACTTTAAACTTTTCAACTATAAGACCGGTGACCGTATTGAAGCAGAGGCACACACGGGCGATCGCGTTTGGTGTCGGATAATCAATCTTGAAAAATTTGAACGCGAGGAAAATGTCATCCTGATCTTTACGCTGGAGAACGAAAAAGCCGGAAAGCGCACCCATCAATGACCTTTCTCGAACCTCACCAAAAAGTCGTTGCGATAGGTCTGCCAATGGGCACCGAAATCCATTGACGTCCAGAACAGAATTTTCCTATTCGTCCTTAAGAATTTCTGACGGGTTTGTAAGGGCGGCGCGTATGCTTTGAACAGCTATGGCCGCGATAGTAATCAACAAAAGGACTCCAATGGCGACTACATACACATACCATGGGACGGCAATACGTGTGGCAAAATTGTCTAGCCACTCGTCGCTTAGCCATGCAGCCAATGGGCAGGCGATCAGGGCACTGATGAGAACAAGTTTGACAAAATCGCCTGACAAAATCGCAACCACCTGAGCCGACGAAGCACCGAAGACTTTTCGAATGCCGATTTCTCGCATGCGGCGTAGTATGTTGTAGGAAGAGAGGCCGATCACGCCAAGGATCGAAATACTGATTGCAAGTAAGGTGAAGACAACCGCGATGTCGCGGGTCACCGTTTCAACCTTATACTGCTTATCAAACGACTCGTCGAAATACCAATAAACCATCGAAAAGTCAGGTTCAAATCGGTCATAGACGTTCGAAATCACCTTAAATACATGATCCGTATCGCCCGAATATTTTACGTAGATCGCCGTAAGGCGCTCAGGTTTGCTGAGTGTAAAAATCACGGGATCAACAGCGTGGTGAAGTGACCGGGCATGGATATCCTCAACAACGCCGATGATCTCCGCTTCCTGACCGTAATAGGATATTCGGCCGCCAATAGGATCATCAAATCCCATTTGCCTGGCCGCCGACCGCGTAACAATAATGGGCGAAATCCCGGGCTGAAATTCCCGCGAAAATGTACGGCCTTCAATCACCTTGATGGAAAACGTTTCGAGAAAGTCGTATCCGCAGGACAGTACCTTGAATGGAACTTTTTCATCCGGACGTTTTCCAGGCCAGCTGATTTCATCTGTAGTAAATGGAATGTTTAGCAAATCGCCGGAAGCCACCGAAGCGTTTACAACACCGCTTTCGCTAAGCAACGCTGTTCTGAATTCCTCCCATTTCGTCAACAAGCGATATGTCGGCTCAATCCTTAGGATATTATGTCGATCGTATCCCAGGTGCTTGTTCCGAATTAAGTCAATCTGCATGAACAGCACCAATGTAAAGATGATGAGGACGCAGGAGGACAACAGTTGAGCAACGGTAAGCGAACGGCGCATCCCGCTGACGGTTCCGGCTGCCGTAATCTTGTTTTTCAGTGCCCGGGCCGGGCTGAATCCCGACATAACAAACGCAGGATAAATTCCCGCAGCCAACGTCACGACCATAAGCATGACCGGCAGAAAGACTGAAAAAGGATAATTCAACAGATTGAAATACAATCGTTCCCCGACGAGCTGGTTGAACAATGGTAACAGCAACTGGACGAGTCCGACCGCGATAATTAGCGCCGCAACGACCGAAATGAACGACTCGCCCAGGAATTGAAGGATCAATGCAGCGCGACTTGCACCGTTGACCTTGCGAACACCCACCTCGCGAGCGCGGGTCATTGCCCTCGACGTCGCAAGGTTTACGTAATTTATACACGCAATGACAAGCACAACAATGCCGACAAGGAAGAAAAGCATCACATAATCGATGCGTCCACCGGCTATCTTCCCGTTCTCAAAATGGTCGTACAAATGCTGATCAGCCAAGGGCTGCACGAAAAACGACGCACCTGCATCCGCAAGCCTGGGTGACCGTATATCTGGCTGATTAATTGTGCGATTAAATTGAGCGGTATCCAGTTTTTCGGTGCTTTTCAGATATGTTTCAAACGAAAAGTCGTTGCGAAACTGATCATCATTCGCTGCACCGGTAAGTTTTCGGTACGGAGCAAACGGAAGGACAAAATCAAATTGATGGGTCGAGTTCGCCGGCACATCTTCAAAGACTGACGCCACCGTTACTTCGACCCAGCCATCTATGACGAGGCGCTTGCCAATTGGATCTACACCGCCAAACACGTCTTCTGACATGCTGCGGGAAATGGCAATATGGGTACCCTTTGAAAAAGGATTTTGTTCACCTGCGATGATTGGATAGGTGAACATCGAGAAG
>CAZIAG010000459.1:0-3617 GCA_964537375.1 uncultured Roseivirgaceae bacterium | reverse complement strand
TGGAATTCTTTTTTTGCAAGCACGATTAACCACATTCCCGATGGAAGCTCTTTTCACTGCAGAAGGTATTGTAAGCCTTCTCACGCTGACGTTCCTTGAGATCGTTCTGGGCATCGACAACATTGTATTTATTTCGATTACCGCTGCAAGATTGCCCGCAAAGGACCAGGGGAAGGCGCGAAACCTGGGCATCATGCTTGCCCTATTCGTTAGAATAGCGCTTTTGATGGGGGTAAACTGGATCATTGGACTTAAGGACCCCTTCCTTTCATTTGGAGAATTTGATCTGAGCTTCCGGGATGTGATTCTAATCGTGGGCGGGCTGTTTCTGATCGGTAAAAGCGTTTCTGAAATTCATGCAAAGCTTGAAGGCGAAGGTCCGATGCACAAAGCGGCAGTCGTGATGACCTTACGTGCCGCGGTGATTCAGATCATTCTCCTGGACGTTGTGTTTTCCCTTGATTCGATCCTTACCGCGGTGGGACTGGTCGAGAGTGTGTTGATTATCATAATCGCTATTGTCATTTCGCTGGGGGTCATGTTGATATTTGCCCGGCGGATCAGCGATTTCATACATAGGCATCCGGCAATGAAGCTGCTTGCGGTCTCATTCCTGATGATGATCGGGTTGGTGCTTGTCGTGGAAGGCCTTCATGTACATGTTCCTAAAGGGTATATTTATTTTGCTATGGCTTTTGCGCTGGGTATTGAGCTGCTTAATATGAAGATCCGCAAGAAGACACAGGCGGTAGAATTGCGCCAGCCGGTAAAACCCGAACTGAAGGACAAACAAAAGGAATGAGCAATGGGAAATACGCGAATTATTGTCCTGTCCGGCATCGTGTTGATGATGCTGACGCTGTCGGGTTGTGAAGTCATCAGCGATATATTTAGCGCCGGTGTCTATACCGGGTTGGCGATCGTTGTCCTGGTCATAATTGTCGTTGTCTGGATAGTGCGAAAGCTGGGCCGCGGAGACTAACCAAGTGGGTATTCACATCCCCATAATCTCAAACAAGAACGAACACTACTGGCGAAAATTGGGTGAACGGTTTGAAACCCTTCGACAAAAGGTCGTGAATTTGACCTTTTTGCAAGCATGCCGTCGTTCGGTGAGACCATGGCCGGAATTAGCACACGTTTTTTTTATGCTGGGTACACGAAAAAATCAATATATGGAACCAGCAGTAATTACGGACAAAGAACCGATGTCAAGCGCGTTACCCCCGGCCACGGGATCAACCCATATTAATGTAGGAAACTCCGAACGAATCGTCTCTGCTCTGGGAGGTGCGGCACTAGCCGTTTGGGGTTTGCGTTCGCTGAACTCAGCCAGCGGTATCACGATGCTGCTGGGTGGCAGCTATCTTTTGGTCAGGGGGCTGACGGGATACTGTCCGTTGAATGAGCTCCTGGGAAGAAACACGGCCGATATGCCAAGGACCGCTTCGGCCATGGAAGCGCGTACGACATTCACCATCAACAAGCCGCGCTCGGAGGTATACAGATATTGGAGACAACTTGAGAACCTTCCGAATTTTATGGCGCACCTTGAATCGGTTCGTGAACTTGACGATCGCAAATCAAAGTGGACTGCCCGAATACCCGGTGCTGAGAAGATCGCGGGAAATCTCGCGACGGTTTCCTGGGAAGCGGAAATAATCGAAGACAAGCCCGACGAAATGATTGCCTGGTCGTCATTGCCAGGTTCAACGGTTGACAACGCCGGTGAAGTCCACTTTAGGGATGCCGGCGATCGGGGAACCGAGATCGAGGCATGTATCTCCTACCGCCTGCCTGCCGGCGATCTGGGGAGCGTCGCTGCCAGGTTGTTCAACCCCGCGATTGAACGCATGATGCAGGACGATCTTCGAAACTTTAAGATGTTGATGGAAACCGGGGAGGTGAAAAAGGTCGTGGAGCGCGCTTAACAATGTCGTCAGGGCTGCTATGAATACCGGATCGGACTGACGTCGCACGCTAACGTTCCGCCTTCCTTGACCGATCGCCGAATACGTCGCGTTGAACCGACCAAACGGACGGGCGTATGTTGCTGGGAACTGTTGCCGGAGTGGGTTTCCCCGGAAAATCAGATCCTCGCCTGGTAGGTGTACAACTCAAAATACCGACCCTTACGCTGGATAAGTTCTTCGTGATTACCGCGTTCGACGATCTGACCTTGTTCGATCACAAGAATCTGGTCGGCCTGGCGGATCGTGCTCAACCTGTGCGCGATGACGAAGGTCGTTCGTCCTCGCATAAGCCTTTTCAGGCTCTCCTGGATGTATGACTCACTCTCCGTGTCGAGGTTCGAAGTAGCCTCATCGAGGATGAGTATCCGGGGATCGGCAAGGATAGCCCTCGCGATAGCAATCCTTTGACGCTGACCACCTGAGAGTTTCACGCCCCGTTCTCCGATGACGGTGTCAAGCCCATGTTCAAAGCGATCGGTGAATTCGTCTACGTGAGCTGCACGGACGGCATCCTGAAGTAAGTTCGGTGTGGCATCAGGACGTGGGAAAAGAATATTCTCGCGGATGGTGCCCTCGAAAAGAAAGTCGTCTTGCAGTACTACGCCGAGTTGACTGCGATAGGACTTCAGCTTCACCGTGGAAAGATCAATGTTGTCGACCAGTATTTTTCCCGAGATGGGATTGATAAACGTTGCCACCAATCCGGCGATCGTCGTCTTGCCGGAACCTGATGTGCCCACCAACGCCGTTACTGTGCCCGCTTGCGCCTTGAAGCTGATGTCGTTGAGGACGGTCTTGCCTTCTTCGTATGCAAAGGAAACATTCCGAAATTCGATGTCGCCCTGAATCCTTCCGATTGCTTGTGTGCGCAAGCCTGAGTCTTCTTCATCGGGCATATTCATGATCTCCTCCGTGCGATCCAGTCCAGCGAAAGCTTCGGTGAGCTGACTGCCGATGTTGCTCATTTGCACGATCGGCGCGATCATGAACCCAAGGAACAGTGTAAACGAGAGGAAATCGCCCAACGTCAGGTCATTGCTTTCAATGATCATATATCCACCTACGCCCATGATGCACGCACTGGCGAGTCCGAGCAGAAAGGTCGCCGAACTTGTCACCAGGCTGGTCGAGGTCAAACTCTTTTTTACGTTAAGGAAGAGTCGTTCTACGCCGCGTTCGAACGTTTCTACTTCCTGTTGCTCGGCATTGAAGCCCTTGATTACCCTTATCCCGTTTAATGTTTCCGTTAACCGGCCCGTCACCTCGGCATTGATTTTACCGCGTTCCCGGAAAATCGGCCGAATGTAAGAGAACGCTTTCAGGGAAATCAGTCCGAAGATGGCTACCGGGATCAGGACCAGCAGGGTCATCATCGGGCTGATGCGGATCATCATGTAGAGTGATATAACAGCGCTGAGAACGCCGCCGATGAGTTGAACAAGGCCGGTCCCTACCAGGTTTCGCACACCCTCGACGTCGGTCATGATGCGCGAGACGAGTGCTCCTGATTTTTCATTATCAAAAAATCTTACCGGCAGCTGAAGTATCTTTTTCTGCACCTTGGCGCGAAGCACAGAGATGAGATGTTGGGCTTCGACGCTTAATAGTCTGGTCAGCAGGAAAGAGGTCACGGCTTGCACAGTA
>CAZIAG010000458.1:2091-3626 GCA_964537375.1 uncultured Roseivirgaceae bacterium | reverse complement strand
CGAACACCTGAATAAACCAAAGTAGGCGATATGGTTCAACTATAACCTTAGTATTATGAAAGCAAGAGAAATATTGACGTTGTTCGTGGCTATGTTCGCTGCGGGCACAGCAGTAGCTTCGCTAATGACTGCGGACCAGGAGATTTGGATCAAAGCCCGACTCAGCCCTGCTGCTGAGCCAGAGTGTTTGAATTCCCAGGTCACCTGTGATGACCAAGGGTCAGAGACATGTATTATCCAGGTTGCCTCGGTCCAGACCGGTCCGGCGACGACGGAGAACACTTTTACCGAGAACTGTGCAACCAACATGGTGCGAAACAACACTTCGTCGCCAGAACAGTCTCCATTACAAGTGTATGAGTTAGTCCAATAGGGCAAATTGAGGGATGCTTCGAGGCATCCCTCCCTTTCATCATCGTTGGGTTCAGTCGCCTCTTTTGTTCAAAGACGCTGGATGCTGGACAAACAAATGATAGTAATCGGGTCGAACAAACAGTTTAACCATCTCCGCCATTTGATTGAACGTCACGGAGTCAGCAATTGCGGGCAATTGTAGCAAATCGCCCCATTTGCTTGGATCGCGGGAAATCGACGCAACGATGTATTGATTCCAGTATAGGTTGCTGTTCAATATTGTCGAGTAGCGTTCCTTTACTAAAGCCTTAGCTTGAAGCAATTCCTCTCCGGATAGGCCTTCTTCAAGAAGCCAAGTCAATTCGGACACAGCACTGTCCACCATCCGATTCACGAGCGACGGGTCACACCAGAACGACACTTCGATTCGCCAACAAGGGGAGCCGGGAGTAGTCCGAAGCTGTGAAGCGACTGAATAAACCGCGCCTTCTACCCTCCTCAGTTGATCGAGAATTCTCCGCTGGAGAACTACGTCAAGGATATCCAGGCCTGCCCGTTTAGACAAATCGGTTAGATTGTGGCCACTAAGTACGAGTGTTACATTCGAGCGGAAACCCTCACCTTCGTAAAATGTTTTTACTTCCGATTTAGCCAGCGGAACGTGGCTACATTTTAGTTGATCGTCATTGGCCGGCTCCGGCGAGGCGCTACCCGATTCGCGGTCACCAGGAAGTGAGAGGAAATAAGGCATGACGAGTCTCTTCGCAGAATCCAAATTAAAGTTTCCCGTGAAGACAAATGCATAGCCCGCAGCCGAAGCGAAATGGCAATTCTTCAAAGCAACGACGTCTTGAACTGTAATTCCTTCGGGAGACCAAGTCGATCGCGTTACAGAGCCGGCATCGAACGATTCTGCGATCAGCTTATCCATCTTTTGCGTCGATTCCCGTTGCCATTTCGAGAGTTTCAGCCTTTGCCAATGCTTTAGGTCCGCTGCATCCTCCCCTGGTTGCGCTGCAAAAAGCTGATACATTAACCGAGCAAGTTCCTCAATTCCAGAAATCGGACTGTTACCTGCAATGGAGACTTTCTCAGCATCCGCTGTCAGCGACAGCGACACCTTCCGTTCAGACAAATACCGCGTCAGGTCTGCTCCGCTCACCTCGCCCAGTCCGATAGCA
>CAZIAG010000458.1:0-2081 GCA_964537375.1 uncultured Roseivirgaceae bacterium | reverse complement strand
GTAGCGGCGTTCATGAAAACGCGATTGGGAAAGCCGTTTTGATAACGAAATGGTCGAAACACCAACCGCACACCATTGGACAACGCAATATCCGTGACGCCGGCCTCTTCAAAGAACTTCTCGCTCGTAATATAGTTACGGGACACACCAGGCCTGTCAAGCCACCTGATCTCACCCAATGGCTTGTCCCAAGCTACATCTTTTTGGCTTAAGTCAGCTTCTCTGGCTTCCAGCACCCATTGCAAGATATCGTTGTCTGTCATTTCCCTCCGGACATTTGGTGGCAAAACGATTACAACATCAATGTCATTGTTCACTCCAATCCATTCCCTAGCAACTGCATTTAGGCGATCAACAGTTGTATTTTGGAGGGCTTCGAGCCGCATCTTCTTCAGACGTTCGACATTCAAAACCTGTGTGCTATCTGTAAAATGTCTCCCTATCCGGATCATCAAGCTAGATTCATTCTCGCGCGACGAAAGATGTTTATCCGCAATCTGCTTTCGCGCTTGCTCGGCTTCCCCGGCGCTGAATCCGAACCGTCGAATCAGCTCCAGTTCTCTGAAAACTCTCTTTAACAAAGGTCCAATCGAGTCAGCCCTGGATGCTTCAAAAGAAGTAACTAGAGCGTCCACCCGCGCAGCTCCGTTCAGAATGTGGTGCTGAATTGAATGCTGAAGATTAATGTCTCCCCACCTGCCCATCTGATGAGCTCTTTCAAGCCGGCGGGTGGCCGCCAAGTTATATACCGCTTCGCGCGTCAGGTCCTGCTCATCCACCGGAGAATGTGATCTCTTGTAATAGACGTATATCTGAGGGTGTTCCACCCGGGATGATGTTAAACTAAGGACTCTCTTCTTTCCGGACAGCGACACAACAAGATCATTTCGATTATCATAGGCCCTCCCTGGCCCTGGTATGGGTATGCTCGCAAAAACTTCATGCAAGTAACTACGCACCCGCTCGACGTCTACGTTGCCTACTACTATGATTGCCTGTCGGTCAGGTCTGTACCATTCCTTGTAGAAATGAGTCAACTGATCCGGTGCTATCGCTCTCTCACTCCTCTGAAGGTCTGCGTGCCGTTCTAAAGAGTAGGGGAATGTCGGAAATACAAACGCCTCCACGGTCCGCCATAACTGCTTTGTTGGATTCGACAGACCTTCGGCAACCACAACCTCTCTTTCCGCCTTCACCTCCTTAGGGTCGAACACCAAGTCGCATGCCCATTCCCGAAGGACCCGTAGACTTGCCCGGAGAAGGCGGTCCCTGTCAGGTGGCACTTTTATCCAATACCGGGTAACCTCGCCCCCCGTCGTACCGCCGAAATGCCGTCCCCAAATCAAACCTTCACTCCGAAAAAAACGTGACAGTGAATCTCCCTGAAAATTTCGTGTGCTCCTAAACGCCATGTGTTCTACGAAGTGAGCCGCGCCCAGTTGACCCTTCTCTTCCTGAAAACTGCCCGCTTTTACAACCAATGCCAACTGAATGTCTGCCGTCGAGCCTTTCACCGGCCAAATATAGTACCGCAACCCGTTGGCCATCTGACCGCGCACCGGTTCCGGCGCTGGCTGAGCGGGCACGCTCATAATATTGAGAAAAACAACATGGGCGATTAAAGCACATCGAAATCGTACGATCAAACGCAAACTGTTATGAGATGCCATTATCAATACCCCGGATTCTGTTCCAACCTTCCATTCTTACTTCGCTCTCCCTCCGGCACCGGATACAACAACGCATGCGGAGATACAGGCTGCTCCTTGTCCAATTCGGACACGGCTGCCCCCGTTCGTTTCAAATCAAACCATCGATGGCCCCACTCTGTAAAAAGCTCGCGTCTACGCTCGCGAAAAACCTCCATCAGCAATTCCTCTTTATCACTCAAATCAAGTTGTGTCAGCGATGCCCGGCTTCGAATTACATTGAGATCCTCAAGCCCTCCATCAATGTTGTTCTGACGCGCACGCGCTTCCGCCCGAATGAGGTACTGTTCAGCCAGTCGCAAGACAACTGAGTATTCTTCCAGGTCTCCCGCGGAGGAATCTTTGTACTTATATGGCAAAAGAATGAAGTCA
>CAZIAG010000457.1:0-3629 GCA_964537375.1 uncultured Roseivirgaceae bacterium | reverse complement strand
TGTGGTAATGTGACTAGAATAACCGAGGTGGTATTTGACATCCCCATCGCCCATGGTGAGGTCCGGACTCACGTGACCTTCAAACTCGGTGAAGATCTGTTCGTAAGTCTTGCCCAGGATATTGGAGAGCACATTGAGGCGTCCGCGGTGCGCCATGCCGATGACGACTTCCTTCACGTCCAGTTCGGCGGCTTTATTGATGATGGTCTGTAAGGCGGGAATCGTATTTTCTCCTCCTTCGAGGGAAAACCTTTTTTGGCCCAGAAACTTCGTATGCAGGAAGTTCTCAAACACTACGGCCTCATTCAGTTTTCCAAGTATGCGTTTCTTCTCCTCTTTGTCGGGGGAGTAGTTATAGTATTCGCGCTCTACCTTCTGAATAAACCAGTTCCGGATCTCGTCGTTGCGGATAAAGTTGTATTCAAAACCAATCGGACCCAGGAACAGGTTTTTAAGCTTTTCGATGATGTTCCTCAGCGTGGTGCGGGGTAATCCGATCTCGGAGGCGACATCAAATTCGGTATCGAGGTCTGCGTCCGTGAGGCCGACACTCTTGTGATCA
This sequence comes from uncultured Roseivirgaceae bacterium, assembly GCA_964537375.1. GTDB lineage: Bacteria > Bacteroidota > Bacteroidia > Cytophagales > Cyclobacteriaceae > Chryseosolibacter. Next base: position 3,067 of record CAZIAG010000457.1, on the reverse strand, counting down.
AAGTTTACGTTATGGTTTCTGCGTGCCCGAACGGGGTTGGTTCGGGAGGCCAGGTGGCCGAAAGACCGGTAAATGAAGATCAGGTTGCGAACCTGGGTTTCTTTGATTGATATCGAATCCTCGGCGGGATGGCCGTTTTCTCCGTAGCGTTGTTGCGAGAACTCATAACCCTCGAAGAATTTCTGCCAACTGGGATCCACGGAGCCTACATCCTTCTTGTAATTTTGATAAAGCTGATCAAGATAGCCCACGTCGGCGTTACTGATATAAGAGTATTTGTCCATGACTTTATTGGAAAGCTGACAAATGTAGGAAACAGGTCCTACTTTCAAAAACTGAATACTCGCTTAAGCGATTTTAAATAAAACCCGCTTCCCGCTATTAGATTGCCCATTTTGAGGGCGCCGGTTGTGGCAATAACTTTTGCCAGGGGCTGTTGTGATACCGAAAAATAGGACTAAATTTGCAGCCTTATTTTAAATGGACGAGTTCCGAAAAATTTAACGAAATGGTTAAGATCAGATTGGCCCGCAGGGGTCGCAAGAAACTGGCATTGTACGATGTAGTCGTAGCGGACGCCAGAGCACCACGAGATGGTCGCTTCATTGAGAAAATTGGGACTTACAATCCCCTGACTGTTCCGGCAACAATCGAATTGCGTGATGATCGCGCGTTTCATTGGCTGATGAATGGCGCCCAGCCCACGGATACGGTGAAAGCTATGCTTTCATATCGCGGTGTCCTGTTGAAAAAGCACCTTCAGATTGGTGTCATTAAGGGAGCCCTGACTCAGGAGGAGGCTGACAGGAAGCTCGAGGAATGGAAGAAAGCTAAGGAAGCCAAGATTCAGGCGAAGCGCGACACGCTCAGCCAGGGCAAGGAGGCCAAAGAGAAGGCCCGGAAAGAGGCTGAAGCCAAGATCAAGGAAGCGCGCGCTGAGGCTATTCGCAAAAAACAGCAAGTAGTCGAACAGGCAGCAGCGACAGAAGAGCAAACGGCGGCAGAAGGAACTGAAGCGCCGGAAGGCCAGGCAGCGGAAACTCCTTCCAACGAAGAAACACAGGCATAGTCGTTTGACATAATCCAGAATCGTGAATGCCAATGCGCTCTGCGTGTTGGCATTTTGCTTAAACGTCGGATGTGAGCATAGACGAGTGTTATAAGGTGGGATATGTTCTCAGACCTCACGGGCTGAAGGGTGAAGTCACGCTTTCCCTGGATGACGATTTTCCGGAAGAGTTGGACGAATTGGATACATTCTTTGTGGAGGCCGAAGAGCGCCTTGTGCCTTACTTTATTGAACACATTTCCACGCGCGGCGATCGGGCATTTGTGAAGTTTGAAGGTGTCGAATCGGCCGAAGAGGCCGCAAAAATATCGAAGTCCGCTGTCTATTTGCCTAAGGCGTTCCGGCGGAGGTCCGGTCCTGATAAAATTTTTGCTGATGAACTAATCGGTTGCCGCATTCATCACGGCTCTGATATTCTCGGTAAGGTTACGGGCGTCATGCGGGCGGGAAGCAATCAGCTTCTCGTCGTCGAGGCTGAAGGGGGGAAAGAGGTTCTCATACCTGTGAGCAGTCCGTTTATCACTGAAGTGGATAAGCAGGCCGGGAAGATCACGGTCTCGCTTCCCGACGGATTTTTGGATATTTGATCATGCGAATCGATATCATCACCTGTCTTCCCCGGCTGATTGAGAGTCCCTTTGCCGATTCGATCATCAAACGCGCCAGGGCAAAGGGTCTCGTGGAAGTCAATCTGGTGGACCTTCGGAACTACTCCACGGACAAACATCGGTCGGTTGACGATTATGCCTACGGCGGGGGAGCCGGAATGGTGATGATGGTCGAGCCTATCGACCGGTGCATCAGCGAACTCCGGAAACAGCGCCCTTATGATGAGGTCATCTACCTCAGTCCGGACGGCGAGCGTTTCAGCCAGGCTATTGCGAATGAATTGAGCCTTTTGAACAACATTATCCTTCTTTGCGGCCATTACAAGGGCGTCGATGAGCGGGTCCGTGAACACCTCGTCACTCGAGAGATAAGCATCGGAGATTACGTGCTGTCAGGAGGGGAACTGGCCGCGGCAGTGGTTGCGGATGCGGTAATTCGCCTGATTCCAGGTGTGTTGTCGGACGAAACGTCTGCGTTGAACGATTCCTTCCAAAACAACCTCATTGCTCCCCCGGTCTACACCCGACCGGCCGAGTACCGTGGCTGGAAGGTGCCGGAAATACTGCTTTCCGGGCACGAATCGAAAATTGAGCAATGGCGTCTCGATAAGGCCTTGGAACGGACCCGGGCCCGCCGACCGGACCTCCTGGAGGGGGAATTGTGAGCTTAATTTTACAGGCCAGCATTGCTAACTGCCAACACTTTCCTATATTTGCAGTCCGTTTTTCAAAGAGCACGGGCTATTATGGCAGATTTAATTAAACTCGTTGAGCAGGAGAGTGCTGCAAACCGGGAGCGTTTCCCTGACTTTAAGCCGGGCGACACCATCAATGTTCACGTTAAGATACGGGAAGGAAACAAGGAGCGGATCCAGCAGTTTCAGGGCACGGTGATTCAGCGAAGAGGCAAGGGCACCAATGGTGAAACATTTACTGTACGCAAGGTGTCGAATAGTGTAGGTGTTGAACGGATTTTCCCCATTATCTCACCTGCGATCGATAAGATCGAGTTGATTAAGCGTGGAAAAGTGCGGAGAGCAAAGCTCTACTACATGCGCGGGCGCCAGGGCAAATCTGCGCGGATCAAGGAAAAGGTATAAGCGCCCATACGACAATATCAGAAGCCATTTCGGGGTTCCGGAATGGCTTTCGTTTTTTTCATGGCGCTTGTCCAATTGCGATTCTATAACGTTTGAAAATAGGCCCAGGCGGCACATTTTTTTCAGACTGGCTTCCTGTGAAATAATTGATAACTTTGTCACCTCCTGAAAAAGAAAGATAGCATAGACATGGGAAACAATATCGCGGATCTGCTCGGAAAGGATGCAGACCATCTGTTGAACTACAAGAGTAAAACCATTTCAAAAGACCTGCTTCATCAACCGGGGCC
>CAZIAG010000456.1:2856-3668 GCA_964537375.1 uncultured Roseivirgaceae bacterium | reverse complement strand
TACACCGATCACCTATTCCCTGCTACAAGCCGCGAATGATTTTCCGGGCGACAAAGGATATCGAAACATTTTGATCCTGATCACCGACGGCATCGAGTCGTGCGGTGGCGATCCCTGCTCAACATCACTCGAGCTTCAGCGAAAAGGTGTCTTCCTTAAGCCGTTCGTCATCGGCCTCGGGCTTGAGGGACAGAAGAATCTCGACTGCATCGGCAAATACCTCGACGCCGAAAATGCCAGTACTTTTAACAAGGCATTAAACCAGACGATCAATACCACATTTGCGAAGACGACGGTGAGCGTGGAACTCCTGGACGAAAAGCGGGCGCCGACGGAAACGAATGTGAACGTCAGCTTTATTAACAACGCAACGGGAGTTTCTGCTTATGAATTTGTTCACTACCGGGATGCGGCGGGCAAACCCGACTCCGTCCAGGTAGACCCTGTTCTCTCTTACGATTTGATTGTGCACACGCTACCGCCGGTGATTAAAAAGAATGTCAACATTCAAAACGGGAAACACAACGTATTCAGCATCGCTGTTCCGCAAGGGACGCTGGCGGCCCGGGCGCAAGGTTCGGGAAACGCATTCTCAATTATCGTGCGACAACGGGGCGGAAGGGAAATCGTCAATCACCAACGCAGCGGGGAGCAATTCAAATACCTGGCGGGCGATTACGAAGTGGAAACCCTTACGCTTCCGCGAAGGACCTTCTATGTCACCATTGAACCGAACAAGACGCGTACGGTAACGCTTCCTTCGACCGGCCTGGTGAACATCAACACCCTCACCGATGGCACTGGTAGCATCT
>CAZIAG010000456.1:0-2846 GCA_964537375.1 uncultured Roseivirgaceae bacterium | reverse complement strand
GCGTGACGACGGCAACATCAGCTGGGTCTGTCACTTGAACGAGCGGGGTTCACTGCATACGTACAACCTGCTCCCGGGATCCTACAAAGTCGTATTCAGGGCACGGCGCGCACGTGGAAGCAAATACACCGCCGTGCGCGAATTCAGCGTTGTTTCTGGTCAGACGACCAACGTAAGCGTTTTCAACTGATCAGGCAAGGATAATCCAGGGCAGCAAGGCCACGAGCACGCCGATAAGAAACCAGACGAGATAGCGGCGGTTACGTTTTTTAGCGTCGTCCATGTGTTAAGTTGGTTTTCCGCTATTACGAAGGCCGGCGCTTCAGGGTTGACCTCCGTTTGGGTGATTTCAACGGCCTTAACAGAACATTAACACTTTGGCGGTTCGTTGCTGGCAGATCTGAAAGATTTTTTTGACTTTCGCACCTGCATTCTATCCAGAAAAATGACAAAATACACGTTTACCGAGAAGAAAGACACCCGTTCGGGTTTTGGTGCCGGACTGCACGAATTGGGCAAGCGCAATCCCAATGTCGTAGGTCTTTGCGCGGATCTCACGGGTTCTCTCAAAATGGACGCATTCAAGAAGGAGTTTCCTGATCGCTTCTTCCAGGTGGGCATCGCGGAAGCCAACATGATGGGCATCGCGGCGGGCCTCACCATCGGCGGCAAAATTCCGTTTACCGGTACGTTTGCCAATTTCTCCACGGGACGCGTTTACGATCAAATACGTCAGTCGATCGCGTATTCGGGAAAGAATGTCAAAATCTGCGCATCACACGCCGGACTCACACTTGGAGAAGACGGTGCCACACACCAGATACTTGAAGACATCGGGATGATGAAAATGCTTCCGGGTATGACGGTGATCGTTCCCTGCGACTATAACCAGACGCGTTTGGCAACGATCGCCCTGGGCGATCATGTTGGCCCCGCATATCTGCGTTTCGGACGCCCTGGGTGGCCAATATTCACTGAACCCGATCGACCGTTTACCATTGGAAAGGCCGACAAAATGATCGAAGGCAGCGACGTTACCCTATTTGCCTGCGGCCATTTGGTATGGTTGGCCATTGAGGCGGAGGAAAAACTCGCGGCCCAGGGTATCCGGGCCGAGGTAATCAACATCCATACGATAAAGCCCCTTGATGTTGAAAGCATCCTGACTTCGATAGAGAAAACGGGCTGTGCCGTAACCTGCGAAGAACATCAGATCAACGGCGGCCTCGGGGACAGTATAGCTCAGGTACTTTCACGGTTCCGTCCTACTCCATTGGAAATGGTCGCTGTGAACGACTCATTTGGCGAAAGCGGCGTCCCTACCCAGTTGCTGAAGAAATACGGCCTTTCAACAGAGAACATCGTAGCAGCGGCCCTGAAAGTGCTGCAGCGGAAACGCGGCTAGTCAAGCGTTCGCGGTTCGGACTGAGCCCGAAAGCATCCTGCTCACCAATATTTTCAGCCGTTCAGGCCACTGGACAGTGATTCGGTATTGAAACGGATGATTGATAGGTAATAATGCCCTCCTGATGGCTGAGCGCACTCCTCGGTGCCGGATATTGTGATATCGCACATACTGATCCATCCATTGAAGAAAATACTTCTTCACCATCAGGTGGCGTCCTGTGCTGATCACCTCTTGAAGTACTGACTCTGAATGTTGACGGTGAAGGGTGTTGCACGCGCCTGAAACATAGACTCGCTCCCGCAGATACAGTTGCCCCAGGAACGCATGGTCTCCATAGGGCTGAAATATGCCCTGAAAAGATTCTTCAAAGCCACCGTGCTCGAAGACCGAATGGTGCACCAGGATCGCGGAAGCGCATGGTGCATTGCCCTTGCCTACCGGATACAGTTTTGCAAAAAGGTCCGGGCACTCATAGAGACCCGGACTGACCCCAAGACGCACCATGCGATCAATTCCTCCTTCTACCGACCAACTCCTCCATTCGATGGATCCTTCCGCAATGACAGTTGCTTGAGGATTTGCCCGGATCACCGAATGCAAGTTCGTCAGCTTGCCGGGAAGCCAGGCGTCGTCCGCATCCAGAAAGGCGATGTACGCGCCCCTTGCATGTTCAACACCAAGGTTACGGCTCGCTGCAAGGCCCTGATTGCCATGACCGGCATGATGAATATATTTTATGCGGCCGTCGTGGTGCGTCGCATAACGTTTTGCCATGACGGTGCTGTAATCTTCCGACCCATCATCAACAAGGATCAATTCCCAGTCGGTATAATCCTGTGCAAGCACACTTTGGATGGCCTCCTCGAGGAATCGCTCTTCGTTCAAGAAACAAAGCACAATGCTGATTGTAGGTCTCCTGGTAGTCATAGGAAGTCATTTTTCGGTTTCATGAAAACATCCCGCGAAAAATGCCACGCTGGTCAAGTCAACTCGCGCTGCTTAAACGGCGTGGCACGGGAATCTTTTGCTTCGCGTCTGCCGAGTTGGGGCCAGACGCTTTGTCGTCGCCAACACCGGATTTTATGATTGATCATGTCACGCAACAAACCACGCAAAATCCCATTCCAGGCGAACAGCTATCGACTCGGTTTATGTTCATTGCCGGCCCGGTGAACACAGATCCTTGTTTATCGTGTCATTTTGCAATGATTCCGAGGACTACAGACTTAGAACGTCACCCCGAGCATGTGGAATAAGCTCCACGAACCGGGTACAGGAATATCGCCGCAGCCCGGTATATTTTTGGCGACCGGGAGGGTTGAATGAGAAGGTCAAGAACATATCCGATGCTTGGTGGATATTCACTGATCGCCATTGGTGCTATTCACGTTGTCTTGCATTTCCTGTTCAAGAGGCCGTCGAACCCTGAAGAATTGAG
>CAZIAG010000455.1:0-3672 GCA_964537375.1 uncultured Roseivirgaceae bacterium | reverse complement strand
CGATGACTGTATTCCTTCGCCCACATGGTTGAAAAGTTACTGGCGGATGTTCAGATGGATGGCTGGGAGTCGTCTTGCATTTACCGGCCGGACACAGGTGCCGCTTGGCCGGGAGCCAACAGATTATGAACGGAATGTCTCACGTCTCTCCGACGCCGGATTTATCACAGCGAACTGTGCATGCACTAAATCCGCACTCGAAGTAGTCGGCGGATTTGATGAGCGGTTCACAGTGGCCTGGCGTGAAGATAGTGATCTCTACTTTCGGTTGCTCGATCATGAAATACCCGTTGTCGGCGTGCATGATGCAGTGGTCACGCACCCTGTCCGAAAAGCATCGTGGGGTGTTAGCCTCCGCGAGGAAAGGAAAACCGTCTACAACGCGTTGCTGTATAAGAAGTTTCCTATTCAATACCGAAGCGAAATTCAGCCAAACCCGCCCTGGCATTATCATCTCAGTATTATCATGATCATCCTCGTGTTAACTGGCTGGATTTCCGGTGTCAAAGCGCTTGCGCTTGCCGGCTTCGTAGGTTGGTTGACGCTTACCTCCGCTTTCACGATGCGACGACTGTCGGGGGTTTCGCACACTCCGGAACATGTCGCCGAAATGGTCATAACCTCTGCGTTGCTGCCTGTAGTGTCCTTATACTGGCGACTTTACGGCTCCTGGAAATTCAAGATCTTTTTCTTTCCATAATTTTCAATCCATTCAGGGGTGATAATCTTTGGAAACGTGGAGAACTCCCGGGATGACAACAATTCAAACGCAGCCTGTGCTATTTCTGCCGGATCCGGAAATGGCATCAGGTCAGGAAAGAACTCTCGTCGTACGAATCGCAAGACTTCGTTTTTACTTATTTGCTCTTCCGGAACCGAGAAAGGAAAGAGCCTGCCTGGTGCTTTCCAGGGAAGATGTTGCGGATTGGTCAGGGCGTAGAGTATGAAAGAGGGCGTTTGCGTGGCTGCAGCGATGTGCGCGGTTACCGTGTTCACCGAGATTAATAGCGCGCTATCCTTCACCACTGCGGTCAACTCCGGCATGTCGAGTATGCCTGCGCATGCCACAACATTCCTTCCAACGCCTGAAACAATCTTTTTTACCAGCTGCCGGTCGTTGACGCCACCGGTAATAAGCAATTGATGACCATGGCCGGCGAGCATTTGTCCGATCTCGATCCATCGTTCGACGGGGTATTGGCGTCTGCTTTCACTTGCCCCGGGATGCAACAATATCCATGGGTTGACAGGGTTTCCACCAAGGTCGGTGATTTTGCGTCGCGCACTGGATCTTGCTACTGGGTCCAGGTAAAGGCGAATGGAATCGTTGGAAAGTCTTGCGCCAAGCGATCTGGACAAAGCAAGGTCGCGCTCTACCTGGTGTTTCACATAGCGGTACGGCTCTGGGTCCGGTAGCCAATGCGTTAGCAATTCATATGGATTTTCCCTGCAGTATCCGGCTCGAACGGGAATGCCGGACAGGAACATAATGAGCGCCACCCCCATGGGATTCTGACTGAACACTGAAAAATTGACGGCGGCATCGAAATCTCGAAGGGATATGTCACGCACTATTTCGCAGAGGTCGCTTGGTTGTGCGCTATGGCCTTTTCTCACCCACGGAGCGTCATATATAATCACGTCGTCGATACAAGAAAGACACGGTGCGATGCCGCATCCCATGGTTGACGTAAGGAGCGTGATCCGTGAATTGAATGTTTCCCTAAGCGCACGAATGGCAGGTTCGCTCATGAGTACATCGCCCATGTTGTCGAGTCGAATACAAAGTACATTCCGGAAGGATGGCGTTATCTTCATAGGGAGGACATCCGGATATTCTTCCTTTCAGGTGAGGTGATCCGGTTTATTATGTTCGTTGTTGAATGGTTGGGAATCAGAGGAAGTATGGCTATTTCGCCCCCGCATCTGAACACGGTCGGAGCTTCCGGCAGTTGTTTCCGGGAATAATCGCCGCCTTTGACGAAGATATGTGGTCGTACTGCTTCGATTACGGCCATGGGCGTGTCATCTCTTGGATCACCAAATGGTATTACATAGTCAACGGACGATAGCGCAGAAAGTACCTTGATCCTGTCGTCCAGTGTGTTAACCGGTCGATCAGGTCCTTTGATTCTTCGAATACTTTCATCCTTATTGATTCCGACGATCAAAACGTCGCCGAGGTTCTTGGCACAATGCAGAAAAGTTACATGTCCGCTGTGTATGATATCAAAACAGCCATTTGTAAATACAATTCTTTTGCCGTTGTGTCGGAAGTGTTCGGAAATCTCCTGCAACTGTGTGAGCGACCGAACATGTTTGGATGCGCCTTCCATTTGTGATGATAATTCGTCTAATGAGCATGTTGAAGTACCTTTTTTTCGAACGACGACGGCAGCGGCGTCAGTGGCGATTTCTGCAGACATGACGGGGTCGTTTGTAGCGCAATAGCTCAATGTAAAGGCGCAAAGAAAAGTGTCTCCGGCGCCTGACACAAATGGCGACTCAGTGGGTCTTGCAAAGCATCTGTGTTTCAGGTCGCCATTCATAAAGATGAGGCTGCCATCGCCATCGAGGGAGACAATAGTGATTTTTGATTGCAGCAGGTGGTTGATGCGGCCTCCGAAACTTGCCGCCCAGGATACTCGGTCATGGATATCTTCGGGTGAAAAATTCAAGAGTGCAGTGGCCTCGTCAAAATTTGGTTTGACGATGCAAGGTTTCAGTGACCTAAAAAAGGACAACCGCTTCGAGTCTATCGCAACACATTTATTGTGCGCTTCGTTTAAAGAAATTATCGCGTTGACGAGCGGTAGAGTGATCATGCCCTTGTTGTAATCAGAAATGATAACGGCGTCGCAGGACACATAAGCTTCCCGGATGATCTCGATTAACCGTTGAGTCGTTTCATCGGTGACCGCCCCCACATGACCGTGATCAAGCCTTGTCATCAGTTGATTGGATGACATGACGCGGGTTTTTACGAGCGTTCTTCTTTTCGATTCCCGCAGAATGCCTTGGGTGGTGATTCCGCTCTGACGAAGCAACTTCATGACTTCTTCACCCTCAGCGTCCTCGCCGGCAACTGAACAAAAGATCACGTTTGCACCTAAGGAACGCAAGTTCAGCGCGCAATTGGCAGCACCGCCAGCCGTTGCAGTTCGCGATGTGACGTCGACAACTGGAACGGGTGCCTCCGGGCACAGGCGCCGACTGTCTCCCTTCAAATAGACGTCGAGCATGACTTCGCCTATCAGGAGAATTCGTTTGTTTGCGAATTCGCTAACGGGAAATTGACAGGCCATGAAATTTGCGTTGCTTGTGGTGTTCTTGGCTAATCAGTTCAGCTGCCTCATGCAAAGTTTCAGCACGCGCAAATGGCTCTCGCTGACCGGTCAAGTCCCACTCAGTTTCACTTCCGTTGTCGATTAATACACTTCGGCACCCGGCGCGATTGCCCGCCTCGATGTCGTTTAGAATGTCGCCGATCATCCAGGATTCCGATAACATTACGTTGAAGTCATCTGCTGCGCGGAGCACCAGACCGGGTTTTGGTTTTCGGCAGGAGCAACTGACTGCATACCGCGCGATGGATCCGCCAAGCAAGTGTGGACAGTAGTAGAAGGCGTCGATGCCGGCTGCCTGTTGTCGCAACGCTGAATTGATATAGTC
>CAZIAG010000454.1:1129-3674 GCA_964537375.1 uncultured Roseivirgaceae bacterium | reverse complement strand
GTCGAGAAACTCGATGGACTTCGTCGCGACAAGGTTCTTCTTGTCCACATCGAACTGCTGGTAGCGCTCAATGAACTTATTCAGAAAATCGATCTCCTTGTCAGGCAGCGGTCCACTGATGTCGAGGTTGACGACGGATGCACCGGGCTCGGCCCAGGTGGTTCTCAGGCGAGAGGCATACGACTTTGCCAACTTGTAAGGGTCGGTAAACCGGATCAGGTATTTCTTCCCCACCATCGGTCCGACGTTACCGGTTGCCCTGAACAACAGCCTGTACCCGTTGACGGTTACCGTATCATCGAACTGCAAATGCTGAAAAACACGCTCCGCGCTTCCGTCCGGATTCATTACGCTGAGGTGGAAATGGCGTTGATCAGTAAGCACAAAACTCAGTTGCCTGCCGTACGGCTTGTCGCCCTGGCAGATGTCGACATCGACGGGAAAGTCTCGTTCATATACCTCGACGGTCTTCAGGTCGCCTTCGCGATACCAGGTCACGTCAAAATTCAATTGTTCCACCACCTCCTGCAGGAGCGGGTATGAACGCATGACATAGAGTTCGTTGTAAAAATTTCGCGCGGGGTTTACCAGCGTATTATTGTAAAGGAATTTCGCACCGGCGTTTTCATCGCCCTGGCGAACGATGATGGAAGCCGTCACCGGGTAAATGCGTGTCGTGTACCGGTTGACGAGATAGGCGACCATCATCGCGGTAATGACACTTAGTACGATCAGGTACCAGTACCGGACCGCGCGCGCGAGGATACGCTTAAAATTAATCGGTGAACGCTGCTTCTCTCCTGGTTCGTTCAGCAGATTTCTTTCAAGCGGATTCAATGCTCTGTCAGTCACGGTTCCTGGAAGTTATTTTTTCTGCGATCAGCTATGGATTGTTGTTATCATCAAGAAGATTCATAATGAAGAGAATCACGGATACAGACGACACAAAGATGGAGATGTTCGTCCCCCAGTACCGCCTGAACGGACGTTGACGTAGTGGCGGTACCACTATGATATCGTTCTGCTGGATATAGTAGTAATCCGAGGCGAGCAATTCTTCTTCAAGCAGGTTGACGTAAAATATCTCCGCCTGGTCTCCGTTCTGCCGGACGATCTTGATGTTTTCCCGATCGGCCAGTTCAGATAATCCGCCGGCAAGCGCGATGGCTTCCATCAGCGTAACACGCGTGTTGGTAGACACTACTTGTTTCTCTCCACCCACTTCGCCCAGGACGGTGAAACGGAAATTAAGAAGCCTTATTCGCGCAACAGGATTTTTCAGGTAAGGTGAGAACGCTTCCTGCAACTTATCCTGCGCCTGAAATACCGTCAGCCCCGCCAGCTTGATCTTGCCCACAACGGGAAACTCAATCTCCCCATTGTTGTCGAGGAGGAACGCATTCTGCAACTGATTGCCTCCTCCGCCCTGGGTGGAAGGATACAACCTGGAAAAGAAATCAAAGTCTTCTTCGGTGAGGCTTTCAATCCTGATCGACAACAAGTCGAGTGGCTGAATAACGTATTCGCGAATCTGCAATGGGTACGTTCTGAGCACCGTATCCTTCGGCAGGTTCTTTTTGTTGACGTCGTCCTTCTGAAGGTACAATATCTTCCGGTTCGGAACGCAGGCGCTGAACACGACAACGACTCCAACAAACAGCCAAGCAGGGTATGATCTCACTTCAGACTCGGTTTTTGAAGACGTAAATATACAGGAAGTAAACGAATTAGCACCGACATACGCTTGCCCAAAAGCGCTGCTCATCATCGCGGAATGGACTGGCCCGCTCGTTAGGCCAGCAGTTATAAAATATTCCCTAGATTTGAGCCATTCCAACCTATGCACACAGAGAAGGACACTATTCTAGTTACAGGAGCGGCTGGTTTCATCGGTTATCATGTTGCCAAATCACTTGCCATTCAAAACTACCACGTCGTCGGGATCGACAATATCAATGAATATTATGATCCGCAGCTCAAGCAATCACGGCTTGCAGACCTTCAGAAGTACGATTGCTTCGAATTCCGGAAGCTTGACATCACCGACCTGGCGGGCATGACGCGACTCTTTGAAGAGTTCAGATTCCCTTATGTCATTCATCTCGCCGCACAGGCAGGTGTTCGTTACTCTACGGTTAATCCACACGCCTACCTGGAGAGTAACTTTCACGGCTTTCTCAATATCCTCGAAGCGTGCAGGCATCACAAGATCAAACACCTGATCTTTGCCTCGTCGAGTTCCGTCTATGGCGCAAACACGCGAATGCCTTTTTCCGTGCACGACAATGTCGACCACCCGGTGTCGCTTTATGCCGCTTCGAAAAAGTGTAACGAGCTGATGGCGCATTCATACTCCACGTTGTATGACATCCCGTCGACTGGGTTGAGATTCTTCACGGTGTATGGGCCGTATGCCCGTCCGGATATGGCGTTGTTCCTGTTTACCAAAGCGATCATCGAAGGCGAACCGATCAACGTCTACAACGATGGCAACATGAAACGGGATTTCACCTACGTCGACGATATCGCGGAAATTATCCTCCGG
>CAZIAG010000454.1:0-1119 GCA_964537375.1 uncultured Roseivirgaceae bacterium | reverse complement strand
GTGAAAAACCCCGCATGGAACGGCCTTAATCCCGACCCCGCTACAAGCTTTGCGCCGTACCGCATCTTCAATATTGGCAACAGCAAGCCCGTAAGCCTGATGGATATGATTGACGTAATTGAGAAGAAGCTGGGCCGAACGGCCAGGAAGAACTTGATGCCACTCCAGCCCGGCGACGTGGTTGAAACCTATGCCGATATCTCAGAGCTTGTAAAGGAAGTCGACTTCATCCCTTCCACCCCCCTGGAGGTCGGAGTCGGCAAGTTCGTAGACTGGTACATGGATTACTACCGCGTTCCACGCTAGCCCGGGAACCCCGGAAACCCGGAACCCGAACCCAACCTACCCCACCAAAAACCACGGATTCAACAAATCCTCCTTATTATATCGGAGTTCCGTATCTTTCCCGTACTCCATCACCCTCAGTCCCACGGCATTAACGATGGCATGCGCCGCGGCGGTATCCCACTCCATGGTGGGCGCGTAGCGCGGATAGAGGTCGGCCTCGCCATCAGCGACAAGGATAAATTTCAGGCTGGAACCTTTTGACACGAGCGTCGGCGCTTGAAGCTTACCGACGAAGGCCTGGGTCTCGTCGCTCATGTGCGACCGTGACGCCACCACCCGGAGGCCGGATTGCTTAAGATCAGCAGGCGTACGGCGTTCCAAGGCTGTCGCCTGGCTGCTGCCCTTGCGCCTTACAAAGGCACCATCGGCGTCAGCGTAATAGACGTCGCCCGTGACCGGCACAGCAACAACGCCCATGACCGGTTTGCCGTCACGGATAAGAGCGATATTTACCGTAAACTCCCCGTTGCGTTTGATAAACTCCTTGGTGCCGTCGAGCGGATCCACCATCCAGAACGACGCCCACTTACGGCGCTCGTCATAGGGAATACTTTTTCCCTCCTCGCTGAGGATGGGCAGGCCGGTCGGTTCCAGCAAAGCCGCGATGCGCTTATGTGCCCGGCGGTCAGCCAGCGTCAGCGGGGAGTTGTCGCCCTTCGCCTCGGCCTGGAAATCGCCTGAATTGTAGACCTCAAGGATCTCTTTACAGGCCTCTTCGGCCGCGTGCAGGGCTGTTTCTAGATGGGAGTTCATGGTCTTGGTCAATTAGGG
>CAZIAG010000453.1:0-3674 GCA_964537375.1 uncultured Roseivirgaceae bacterium | reverse complement strand
TGCTTTCGGGGTTAGTACAGGCTAAAGAAAAGACCCTCTCTATAAAAACTTTAGACCTGCACCGCAATGTATACAAAATACAGGCATCTTCAACTGATCGAACCGGCATTATTTCAGCCGGTTTGCCCTGCAACTACAACGTCCGGCAGACGCCCGTTAAAGCAGATTAATAGGTACCAGGATTTCGGTGATCGCCAAAACGCTTCTTAACCGTTCTTTTCAACGGAATCTGCATACCCCCAGTACTTTCCAGCCAGTCGTAGATATCGGCGGTCAACTTTTCGATTAATTCCTGGTGCTCCGGACTGGCGATCAGGTTGTTTGTCTCATACGGATCTTCCTGGAGATCGTAGAATTCATTTGTATCCCAAATACCGTGATAGCGGATTAACTTATACCGGTCCGTACGTACGCCATGCATGGTCGGCGTATGTGGAAAGTCATATTCCCAGTAGTACTCATAGAATATGTGGTCCCTCCATTGCACGTCCGAACCTTTGAGCAAGGGAACGATCGAGCGGCCGTGCATGTGCTCCGGTTTCTCCACTCCCGCGACCTCCAGAATCGTTGGCGCAACGTCGATATTCTGAATCATTTGTTCCATTACGCCGCCGCCCGAGAACAATTCCGGGCAGCGTATCAGGAATGGGACTTTCGCTGACTCCTCATAAAAATGGCGCTTGTCGATCAAGCCGTGTTCCCCGAAGGAAAATCCGTTATCGCCCATATAGATCACCAAGGTCGATTCAGCGAGGCCGTTTTCGTCAAGCCACTCCAGCACTCGCCCAACGCTTTCATCCACTGCAAGTAACGTTTCGCAGTACCTTTTATAGAACGTGTCGAAATCCATCCCGCCATGATACATGTAGTCGACGCCGTGCCAGCTTTCCCGTTGCATTTTTTGCCAATCCGGGACGCGACCTTTACCGTAGTAAGCATCTCCCGAAAGCGGCTTTCCGACCTTCTCTCTCAGGCCGGGATTGTCAGACAGTTTGCCCATTACCGGCTGCGCGGAGGTTTTATAGGAAGGCGGATAAATTATCTCCTCATTGGCGTAGACACCCAAGTGGCGTTTTGCAGGCGCAAATTCAGAGTGAACTGCCTTATGCGAAAGGTAAAGGAAGAACGGTTGATCACTTGACCTGTTCTCCAACCATTCTATCGCATGCTCTGTTAGTAAATCCGTTACGTAGGTGGAGTCTTCGTACTTTGTCCGCTCACCGTTTATGTTCAACGTCGGATTGTAGTACACGCCTTGCCCACGGAAACTTTCCCAATGGTCAAATCCTTTGCGGGGGCGATCATCATCCTCTCCCATGTGCCACTTTCCAAAGAAGGCCGTATTGTAGCCTGCTTCTTGCAGATATTGGGGAAAGAACGTCAGGTCGGCCCGGTCCGGTGAAATATTGTCCACGACCTCGTGTGAGTGGGAATATAATCCCGTTAAGATTGAGGCGCGGCTGGGCGAACACAGGGCGGTCGTTACGTACGTATTCCGGAAATAGGCCCCTTCACGCGCGAGGCGATCCATTGCCGGCGTTTTCAGCCAGGGTACCTTACCCGTGAAACCCATGAAATCATATCGATGATCGTCAGTCAGGATAAAGATGACATTCCGCTGAACGGCGTCTGGAATCCTTTGAATTTCAATTCCATTTTGTTCCTTAACACTATCTCCGCGTTCGCAGGAGCTGACAAAAATCAGCGAAGAAGACAGCAGAACGAAGTAGGTCATTTTGCATCTCATAACTTGGCGTTGTGGTTTAGAAGCGATTCAGACCGGCACAAAACCCGCATCGGTGATATCGCAAAATACAAAATGATCGCGCACTAAGAAAACGTTGCAAACTTAGACGCCTCTTTTGGATGATATCCCGCACCAAACGAATTGGTCAGGTCAGAAAGTCACCGCAAATCCATCCACCCGCACAACACCGACGAGTAGATTTAGAACTGAACGGCCACGGCGGTATTCCAAAGCGCGTTAATGTTAATAAGGTGATGGCTGTTGGTATCAGGCCAATGATTCCTGTCGAAGCCAGGCATGTTTTCAAAGTCGGACCTTCGTCTGTTCAGAACAAGGGCCCCGCGCTGTTCACCGATCCGAAATTGTCGAAATGGAATGGCAAAAAGTTTGCCCCCCATGCCGAGGAACGCACCGAACTGGATCACTACGTATTCGACCTTTCCGGTGTGTACATTGATCATCAAGTTGAGGACCGTTCCAAGATACTCCCCTGCCTCATTTACCACTCTCGCGTGGATGAACGATGTCGAAGGCACGCGCGCAAACTCCACGCCTTTGGATTCATCCACCAATCTGGACTGACTTGTTTCACGGCTCGTGCTCAGGACTGACATGGCTACTTAAATTTTGGATTGACTTGATCGGTTTCCTTCCTTCGACCGGCCCCATCGCCATTGACGCGCGAACGATAGGTTGGCGCCACGCGTCAAACCAGCAAAATCGGTCGTTAGGGAATTAAGTATCAAACAAAAACATGCCACCGTCGATAATGAAAGGGAGTGACATGAATGAGCATCAACTCATCAAAAAGAAAGCGTAAAGCCGGTTTTCAGTGCGGCCGCTTGGCCAACAAAGGTTATGAATACTGCACGCGATATTCGTGGTATTCCTTCAACAGGTTTGTGACTTCATCATCCGACAATCCATGAAAATCCTCGTATACCTGTCCGACTGCAAAAAACTCTTCCGGTTGAACGACTACGCGAATGTCATCGGCCAGTGAAGCGACTTCATCGACAAAGCGGCGCCCTGATACGGGCGCCGCGACCACAATGCGTTTCGGGTCTTGTTTTCGAACAAATTTTATGGCGGGAATCAACGTCGCGCCAGTAGCGATCCCATCATCCACGATGATCACAAGCCGATCGTGCATTGGCGGCAAACGATAGGGTCTGAACCTGTGAATCCGACTGTGTATCTCAGCCAACTGCTGTTCGACAATAGCGTCGACGACAGATTCGTGCAAGCTACGACCGTGAGCGGTAAGGTATATTGATCCGTCCTCGGCTGCCGCGCCAATTGCCAATTCTGGCTGATCGGGATGCGGCAGTTTTTTAGTTACGACGACAGACAACTCGGCTTTGAGCATCCGCGCTACCTCAACGGCAACTTCGACACCCCCGCGCGGGATTGCCAGGATAAGCGCATTCATATTGCGGAATTCAGGCTCAAGAAGCCGCCCTAATTCACGACCCGCATCTTTTCGGTCGGCGAATATCCTCTCATCATCCATGGGAATCTACGCGCGCTCAGCTGTTTTTTCATCTGTCATCCAAAGCGCCATCAATTCCTCCGGAAACTGTTTCATTACATCACGGATCTCACCCGGCGATACATGGCGCTTTAGAACTCGAAACACCGCACGTGTTTTTTCAAGAGCGGAACTGTCGTTACCGAAATCCCGGGCGGCCGTTCGGGGCGATTGGAGCATAAGGCACTCCACAAATTCTTCCATCGACCTGATACGGTTTTTTGGATGAAAGTGCCATCCGTTCACATAGATAGCTTTGATAAGCATTGGCAGCTGTGAGATCAAATGCAGTGACTCCTCCGGCGAGAGAATGTCACGCACGGTGTGCAATACAGCCGTCATGACCCGCTCTCCGTAGACGGCGTTTTTCGGCTCGCCGAGTTCAGCGCAAATCTC
>CAZIAG010000452.1:0-3686 GCA_964537375.1 uncultured Roseivirgaceae bacterium | reverse complement strand
TTCCCTGTAGGCGGGTGGTGTTGGTCGCCAGGTTCCCGGATCGTCAAGGATCGTGTACTTCGGAAACGAACGTCTCTGTTTATAGTTGTCGGTGGATGACCATTTGATGATGTGATTCGCGACGTCCGTACCGTATCGGATCGAGCGCTCAAATACATCTCGCGGAATGCCCGACCTCTGGAAGTCACCCATCAGGCTGTCGTAAAACACATCGAGTTTCTCCTCAGAAAAGATCAACTGCCTGCCAACCTTCAGCATCGCATGTACTGCCGCAACGGTGAAACTATATTCCTCCCCCTCCTCCGGTGTCGGAACGGGTTCCAGTCCGTTCAGTTGTCCTGCCAGACTGATAAACTGTTGATCTTCGTGAATAATTGCTTCGTACGCCGCGACACTGGAGTACGTATAAATGCGGGAAGCCACCGGAGGTGAGAAGATATCATGAACAATGATATCGGTGATCTTCTTCATCGAATCATGGATGTAGGCTGGATTCTGGAGCTTTCGTTTCCAGGCATCACCGTTCTCGCGTTGCACCGTAGAACAGGAGAAATGAAAAGCCAGGACTGCGAATAATGCGATAACCTTTTTCATAGTGGTTCCGGGATGTTAACAAATTTACAAATTCACCTTATATTATAAAGTGCACCGGCTCAACGCCTGACAACGAACTCATGCTCGTCCCGGCCTGCACCCTTGATCCGCAACTCCTTCCATTTCCGGGGAAGCGATGTTTTTACCTGGGTAATTCCCTCATCCGTAATACGGAGGCCACCAAATCCAGCGATCACCGCCTGCAGCATTCCCCCGGCACCCGTCGCAAAATATGGATTGGTACCCCCAGCGGTTTCAGCCAGCACGCCGAACGGAGGCACCTCGTTTGGCTGATAACTCTTCAAGAACAGTCCATACGCTTTATCAGACTCCCCCAACTGCGCATACAGTGTAGCCAAAACCGAAAATCCCATAGCAGGCCCCTCGGGGGACATCCGTTTTTCATAATAGTGGAGATCTCGTTCTATGTCAGCGGGCTCACGAACGATTTCCAGCGGATAAGCAAGCAAATTGACGTCCGCTTGTTTGATTTCAACGCCATTATAGGTGGCATTCTCGCGCGTCACGCCATCGGGAAACTTCAGGATCGGAATATTGTCAGCGACGTGTTCCCAATCGGGATCGGCCTCCAAGCCTAGTTCACGAGCAGCGGTTGCTGCATAGCGCAGTACGGTTATCGCCATGCCGTTGGTAAACGCGTTATTGTCGATATTCTCCTGCCATTCATTGGCGCCAATCACGTTGTTGATTTCATATCGACCAGGTCCTTTTCGTTCCACGCGACTCGCCCAAAAATCGGCTACCTCTTTCAAGACCGGATAGCCGCGTTCCCGGAGCCAAACCTTGTCGCGCGTTACCTGGTAATACTTCCAAAACGCCCATCCGACACATCCCGTGATGTGGTGTTGAAACGGTCCAGTTAATGCCCAAACCGGTGTATCCTCCGATCCGTCGGCACTGCTTTCCCAAGGGAACATCGCTCCCTTGTAACCGTGTGAGAACGCATTCTGCTTCGCTGCCTCGAGTCTCTGAAAACGGTACTCCAACACTGATCGCGCCATGTCAGGTTGCAGGATCAATAACGGTGGATACATCCATAACTCCGTATCCCAAAAGACATGGCCATTGTATCCGAGACCGGAGAGTCCCATTGGCGAAAGGCTGAAGGCGGTGCCTTCACGAACAAAGGAATACAAGTGATAAAGTGCGGATCGAACATCCCGCTGAACCTCCGGATCGCCTTCGATCATGATATCACTTTCCCAAAGTTTCTCCCAGTCAGCGTTATGGCGCGCCAGGAGTCGCTTCGCCCCCTCCAGCTTGGCAAAGATGGTAAGACGCTCGGCTTCATTGAGCGGATCGTTATACGTTCCCGTAGAAGTAGCTGAAGCAACGATCCAGAACCGATATGACTCACCGGCCTTCAGTTCCTTCGAAAACTTCATGAGGTGCAGGTTGTAATCCCAATCCTCGTGGATCAGGTCGGGCTCACTTCCGTGCGGTTCCTGGAAGATAATACTGTTGCTCACTGCCACGGTATGTCTGCCGGAAGGGCTTTTTGCTACAGACGTAAGTAACGGGATAAGTACGTGGGGGCGATCAATCTCGCTGTACATATTGCGCACATCAATCAGGTGATCCGGCGCTTCAATGACGCTCATTGGGGTGACACGGACATTTTTCCGGGCGGTAAATTCCACTGCAATCAGCGCCGTATAGGGCAAATGACGAAGGGCAAGGAGCCGGTGTGTCACACGGAGCTTATCCGCTACGTCGAAAGTCGTTGTGAGCGTGGCCCTTTTCATATCGAGGGCCTGCCGGTAATTCGTGATGTTGGCTCGTGTGAGCCGGCGTCCGTCAACGTCCAGGTTCATGTTTACATGGTTGAAGGTTTTGAGGATGTTCGACACACGACCGCGCTGATAATAGTCGTATACACCGTTCAGGACCAC
The DNA here is from genome assembly GCA_964537375.1 of uncultured Roseivirgaceae bacterium. GTDB lineage: Bacteria > Bacteroidota > Bacteroidia > Cytophagales > Cyclobacteriaceae > Chryseosolibacter. Next base: position 1,179 of record CAZIAG010000452.1, on the reverse strand, counting down.
ATCCCTTACCTTCATCGGCTCAGGTGACGACACGAGCCCGATCATGCCGTTTGCTACTGTAATGCCGTAGTAAGGATTGTTTGGTGCTATCTCATCGGCGACAATTGTCCACGTGTCCTCAGGTTGAGCGAAAACTTTAACCGCCAACACGCAGATCAAGAATGCCCCCAGAACGCAACTGCCAAATGACTTACCTGGAAAACGCAGGCTCGCTGAATATGAAAAATAGAACCTGTTCATTGTTCGGTATCAATTTTCTTGTTTAGCAACGGAAGATAGATGTCCGCCTTCCACTCTCGTTCGTTGATTCCCGTATGCGGATTATTATAAAAATGTTCGATCGGGTATCCATAATTGTCGTAACTATTTCGTTCGGCGTATCTTAACAGCTCGTACCAGGCGCGATAAGAGGTGATGTAATTGCCGTAGTACTCTGCCTTCAACGCCTTACCTCCCCCAATCTCCCGAAACACAATCGAATCTCCTTCTGGCAATCCTTCACGGCGTTCCACCGGAAAACAAAAGTCAAACTCCAACGTTCCGAGATCGTGGTCCCATCTTGAAACGCGGACCATCGGTGAGCCGTCAGGTTTAAGTTGATATTTTTCGACAAACCACGACAACAGTGAGTAATCTCTCATCATACCACTTGCCTTGTCAATCTGCTTCGCACGAAGCTGGCTGCATATGCAAAATTTCCTTTGCATCTCCACCTCGCCCAATATACGCACCCGCGTGATCTTGAGGTGCTCATTGAGCGCCGTATAGAAAGCCCGCGCGATTGCCGCGGCATCTTCCTCGATTGCTGGAGTACCTAAAAGGACCATGATCTTGTTCATCAAACCGTTGCCAGGCTCAGAAATCCGGATACTCACGTTTGTCAAGGAGTCGTTATCGACCGTAAAATGCCAATCAAATTGATAACATCTACCCTTCCAGGTAATGCGCTGTAGTAAACGGTCAAACGAATCCACTTTCACAATTTCGGCATCCGACAGCGACCTGTTCCAGATGCGGACCGTTTCAATCACATCTCCCGGCAATGTCTTCGCCGAAAAATTAACGGCAAACTCGAACGGCCGAAGCAAGAAGTAATAGACCGCCGCAGCCAATGCAACAACTACAACCGCCCCTAGTACTCGTCGTTTCATTTCACCAACTCGTAAACCTGCACTCCCG
>CAZIAG010000451.1:0-3701 GCA_964537375.1 uncultured Roseivirgaceae bacterium | reverse complement strand
CAACTATGTGTATGTTGCATTTTTGAGGGTCATCAGCCATAGTCTAAACATTTTGAGGTATCGGCAAATATGAAACAAAAAGGGATAGCGTTTTGCTATCCCCCTGTTATTTTGTCGGTTGCCGTCAGGAGTTGTCAGATAACATAGCCCTGTATTTCCGGGCACTTTGGTATTCTGGTGAATCGCGAAACTCGTTGATGACGCGGTCGTACACTTCGGCCGCTTTCTCCGGTTGACTATTCTTTTCGAATGCCAGGCCCGCCTTCATCAAATAGCGGGGACTGAAGAATTTGTTTGACTTATAGTCGGCGGCTTTGAGGTAATAACGCGCAGCTTCCTCATAATTTTCTTCTTCCATGTACGTATCGCCAATGAGGCTGTATGCCCGTGCCTGAACGATCAGGTCGTTTGCCTTGAAGTCCTCAAGATAAAGTCGTGCGACCTCATATCTTCCTTGCTTAAGGAGAGCTACACCGGCATAATAGTTGGCCAGGTTTCCTGCATCGGTCATTCCGTAGTCAGAAACGATATCGATAAATCCCAGGTTATTGCCGTCGCCACGAAGGGCGAGCTCGAGACTGTCGGCCTCGAAATAATATATTGCCTGGAACATTTGTTCCTGCGCCTCTTCTTCTTGAATGTTCAGGTAGTACCGGAAACCGAAGAAGCCGCCGACCAGAAGTGCGATGACGACGGAGATTCCGATTACGGTTTTAGGGTGTCGCTCGGCCCAGGTCTCTGCCGAAGCGAGCCGCTCGGCAAGTGCTTGAGGATTTTCCAGCAACTCGTGCTTACTTTCTACTGCCTTCTTAGCCATTTTGTTGAATGATGTTTTACATCTGCCCGCAGATGTGGGGCGCAAAACTACCTATTTACAGGTTAGCAAACAAAGGTCGCGCTAATCTGTGATGTAGGGGTAGTCCTGCTGTGCGTAAATGTCTTTTAATGCCTCAGAAGCATCGGGGAATTTCGATTCTTCGGCGAACTTCACACTTTCGTCTACCTGGCCGATGACGCGCTGGTCGATCGCTTCCAGTTCCTGTTCGGTAGCGATCTTTTTCTTAAGGATCGTCCTTTTAACAACTTCGATCGGATCGCGTTGTTTGTATTCCTCCAATTCTTCCTTCGTTCTGTACTTGGCCGGATCCGACATCGAATGCCCCTTATAACGATAGGTCCTGAACTCGAGAAGGCTTGGTCCTTCGCCTGCCCTTGCCCGTTCGGCTGCTCTGGCTACGGCATGGTGTACCGCCTCCACATCCATGGCATCGACGGGTTCCGAGGGCATGTCGTATGCCTCGGCCAGCGTGTAAAGATCGGTTACATTCGAGGTCCGTTTCACCGACGTACCCATTGCGTAACCATTATTCTCGATTACAAAAACCACTGGTAGTTTCCACAGCATGGCCAGGTTGAGGGCCTCATGAAATGCACCTTGCCGCACAGCTCCATCCCCCATGTAGCACATGCAGATATTCTTTGTCTTGTTGTACTTTTCTGCGAACGCGATGCCCGCTCCCAAAGGTATTTGTCCTCCAACGATACCATGACCCCCGAAAAAATTTTTTTCTTTATCGAACAAGTGCATGGAGCCACCTTTGCCTTTTGAAATGCCGGTTTCCTTGGCGAACAATTCGGCCATGATTGCTTTGGGGTCGGAGCCCAAGCCGAGCGGGTGACCGTGATCACGGTATGCCGTAATCCATTTATCATCCTTGGTCAGTGCCGTTACCGCACCGGCAACACAGGCTTCCTGGCCGATGTAGAGGTGACAAAATCCCTTGATCTTTTGCATCCCGTACAACTGCCCGGCCTTTTCTTCAAATTTCCGCATCAGTTGCATGCTTTCATACCAATAGAGGTATGTCTCCTTGGAAAAGCCGCTCTTCTCGTTGCTCGCTGATGATTCCCGTGTCGGTTTGGTCTTCGTGGGCATATTCCTAATTTTGAACTGAACTGCGAAAATAAGCCCCCAACGAACATTCGCCAAACTTTCCCCTTAAAATACTGCATGCACCTACAAACCCTCAAAGTCGTCAACTTCAAGAACTATAAGGAAGCCGAGTTTGAGTTCTCTCCAAAGATCAACGTCCTGGTAGGCAAAAACGGCAGCGGAAAAACGAACCTCCTCGATGCGATCCATTACTTGTCTTTCACGAAAAGCGCCTTCTTTTCCGACCAATATTCGGTTCGACACGGCGAGGATTTTTTTGTTATTCATGGAACCTTTGTGAAACACGACCGTCGGCATGTGATTACTTGCGCAGTTCAGGCCGGGAAAAAAACCGTCAGGGAAGATGAGCACGAATACGAGAAACTCAGCGAACACATTGGCAAGTATTCTACCGTGCTGGTCGTTCCGGATGATACCGATGTCGTTCGGGAAGGCAGTGAGCATCGCCGAAGGTTTTTTGATACCATCTTGTCGCAGTTCGATTCCCGTTATCTTCAGGATTTGATCACTTACAATTATGCCTTGAGGCAACGAAACAGCCTGTTGAAGATGTTCGCTCAAAAGAATTCCATTGATGAAATTGCCCTTGAGTCCTACGATCGTACGTTGATTGACACGGGCAAAAGGTTGCATGAAAAACGGGACGTTTTCACGCGGGAGTTCATGACTGTGTTTCAACACTTCTACAAGCATATCGCCGAGGCCGAGTCGGCCGGCATCAGTTATGTTTCGCAGTTGGCCGACCAATCGTTCGACGACGGACTCATGACGACTCGTTCACGTGATGTGGTAACACAGCGAACCAACTTTGGCGTGCATCGCGATGAATTTCGTTTTACGCTGGGCAATGGTGACCTTAAAAGACTCGGATCCCAGGGCCAACAGAAGTCATTCGTTATCGCCCTCAAGCTTGCGCAGTTTGAAGTGCTTAAAGATAGGTTGGGTGTCCCGCCACTGTTGCTTCTTGATGACATCTTTGACAAATTGGACGACTTTCGTATCGAGCGATTGCTCGAACTGATCCAGGGCCACGCTTTCGGACAGTTGTTTGTTACGGATGCCCGGCCGGACAGGACTGCGTCACTGCTGGCATCGATCAATGCTTCCTCCAGAATGTTCCGGATAGAGGCGGGTGTGATTTCTGAAACTATGGAATTATCTTGCTAACATTGTGTTTCAATCGGCGACTGGCGCGTCAACAATATCTACCATGAAAAGGAAAAGCAGTGATGAACCTCAATCGGTCGGTCAGGCGATCAGGGAACTGCTGAATTCCTACCGCCTGACTTCCCGGTTTGACGAAACCCATTTAATCAGCTCGTGGGAGAGAATAGCCGGCAAGCCGATCGCTCGACGGACGAAAAAGATCTATATGCGCGACAGGGTGCTTTTTGTGGAACTGGATTCTGCGGCGATGCGGCATGACTTTTCCCTGCACAAGGCCAAAGTGCTCGAAATGTTGCATCAAGAGTTTGGGGCCAACGCGGTTGCCGACATCGTTGCCATGTAGCCGACAGTTCTGTCTCTTTTTTTGGGGTGAAACGCATTGCGTGAATTCCTCCTTAATCCAACGAATTTGCGCGATTAGTTTTGAAAAAGTAGAAAACCGTATAATTTTGCACTCCTGTTTTTTCCGGCCAGGGAGAGGCAGGTCGTTCTATATTATAATATTGTTCTGAGAGCATATTTTCTGGGGGAATACCAAAGCGGCCAACTGGGACAGACTGTAAATCTGTTGTCTTATGAC
>CAZIAG010000450.1:2776-3702 GCA_964537375.1 uncultured Roseivirgaceae bacterium | reverse complement strand
TCCTGGGAAACCTTTTCGGAGCATTTGCGTCGGGAGCCCAAGGCCGGGGAGATTTGACGCGATTCTAAAGAACGCTGCCACGGCCTGGCCTAAACGGGTTTACTAACCCGATTCAACTATTGTTGTCCAATGGGCAATATCTCTCCTTGCCGGCGTTTGCTTAAGGACTAAAACGAAAGCCGATTACCAGAGTTGGAGTCCCGGTTCAACTTTCTGGACAGTAGGGTTGTCTTTCTATCAGCGTTATGGCGAAGACCTGGCGCATAATCCAGGGGTCTTGTCCTCCCTGGGCCTTTGGTCTTGTCCCCGCGGAAACCGGAGCCAGGAGCGTTGAACATCACTATTGAACCAGGAACCCGGTTGCCGCCAGCGAGAATTCTCCAGTAACCAGGACATCACAACCAACGACCAGCGACCGACAGCTATTCTCTATTCAGAAAGTACTTTGAAAAGCAAAGTGGATAGCGTACTTTTGACCGACGGCCGTTAAACAATCAGGTTACCGTAAACGCCCGTTGTGCCGGATGCTTGCCGACTGCGATGCGAATAACCGTCGCAAGAAAGTCTCACGGAAGAGACGTGGAACGTTCCTTTTGAAGGATTCCAAGGGATGCCTGGTGGCGCAGTCGGCAACAAAGAATATCAGGTGCATGTTATGAGTCAGGTGGATGTTATGAGTGTGGAACCTTTCGTGGATAAGAAATCGGTTGTGCGTCGGATTTGGGGGCAGGCGGACACGATTCTTTTTATTTTTGCCGGCGCTTCTGCTGAATTTGCGTTGAACAAGGCCGTCGATTGGTTGTACTTTACGGGCAGGCTGCCTCAGGATCCACTCGGTAGACTCTTCTCTACGGTTTCATATGCAAGGGCTATAATCTTTTCCGGGAAACAAGTCCTCTATGTAAAGATCCACCGGCTCGAGGTCA
>CAZIAG010000450.1:0-2766 GCA_964537375.1 uncultured Roseivirgaceae bacterium | reverse complement strand
TTTAATCTTTTCGGGGAAACAAGCGGCGGGTCGTGCAATCGACTCTATGTCGAAGATTCATGCAGACGTAGAAGATAAACGAGGCGCGAGGATCCCTGATTGGGCTTATCGCGACGTACTGTTCATGCTCATTGATTATTCGATTCGTTCATTTGAAGTGCTCGAACGCAAAATGAGGAAGAGCGAGAAGGAGGAGGTTTTCAATGTGTTTCTACGCGTTGGGAAACGAATGGGCCTGGAAGGTCTGCCGCGGACGTGGGCTGAGTTCAAATGGATGCGGCTTGAGCATTTGAAAGAGGACCTCTGCTATAGCAATTACACTGATAACCTCTTCGCGCAATACCGCAAGCACCTTGGGTTTTTACGCTATCGTATCCTGCTCCAAGTGCAGGCACTGGTTGTGCCACAAAGGGTTCGTGACTTGCTCGGCCTGGACAACACGGCCATCATACGAATGTTGGTGCGGGTGTATAAATGGACGCGCATTTTTCGACTCGACTGGATTTTGAAGGAACTTGTTTTGCCGTCGGCATACAAGAAGCAGATCCGGCAGCTTGATTCTGTACCCGCAGGCTAGTGTCCGCGCTTCATTATAGCGCATTATGCGTTCCTTTTCCCAGCTCCGCCTAACCGAGACCACATCTGTTCAATGAACTTGGAAACGGAAATGTGGAACGTACGACAGGAGCACCTAACCGGACTTAACGCCCCCGGTGCTTCAATACCTTTGCCTCAATGTGAAAAACAAGTTCTTCGGCGATGTTCTTGGTGTGGTCACCGCCTCGCTCCAGGTCACGCGTGATCGCAAACAACGCCAGAAAGATATCCGCTCTTTCAGGCTTCTTTTTTATGAGCGAAGCGGCCACCTTGAACGCGTCGCGGTAATAGTTATTCAACTGCTCGTCCATCGCCGTTGTCTTGCGTGCTAGCCGGGTATCGCCACGTACTACGGCTTCACGCATTGATTTCAGCATTTTGCCAAGGACGTCGAGCATTTCGGAAATGTGGAACTTCGGAAACCATTTGGTGGAAATGTGTTCCTGATTGTCCTGGATGAATCCGGCCAGCGTCTTTGCGTAATCTCCGATGCGTTCCAGGTTGTTTGTGATCTTCAGTGTCGACAAAACGAATCTCAAATCAGTAGCCACCGGTGTATAGAGGGCCAGAATGTTTTCACAGTCGCGGTCGATGGCGATTTCCTGCCGATTTACCTTGTTCTCTTCTTCCAGGACTGTTTTTGCGTATTTGGTGTTACCTTTCTCAATGGCTTTTCTGCACCGGTCGATCTGGTCTCGCACCATTTCCAACATGTCGATGAGGTTGTCCTTCAATGCCTGTAATTCGCCTTCGATCTGGACTGCCATAGAAAACAATGTTTATGCTATTAACCGAAACGTCCGCTGATGTAGTTTTCCGTCAACTTCTCTTTGGGGTTGGTGAAAATAGTTGAAGTTTTGTCGTATTCAACCAATTCACCCATATAAAAGAAGGCGGTCCGGTCACTGATCCGGGCGGCCTGTTGCATATTATGTGTAACGATAACGATGGTATACTTCTCCCTGAGTTCAAGGATAAGTTCCTCGATCTTTGATGTCGAGATGGGATCGAGTGCTGAAGCGGGCTCGTCCATGAGGATGATAGACGGTTTCACAGCCAGGGTACGCGCAATGCAAAGGCGTTGTTGTTGCCCGCCGGATAACGAGAGTGCCGGTTTGTCGAGTTTATCCTTGACTTCACTCCACAACGCGGCCCGCTTCAGGGATTTCTCCACGGTCGCGTTGATCTCGTACTGGTCTTTGATCCCGTGAATGCGCAGCCCATAGGCTACGTTCTCGAAGATCGATTTTGGAAAGGGGTTGGGTTTTTGAAAGACCATGCCCACTTTTCTTCTCAGTTCCTCCACCCTTACTTTCTTGTCGTAGATCTCCTGACCATTGATAAGGACTTTTCCGGCTTTTGTAAAGCTGTCGATGTAATCGTTCATCCGATTTAATGTTCGGAGAAATGTGGTCTTGCCGCAGCCGGATGGTCCGATGAACGCAGTGACGGTGTTTTCTTTCACCGACATGTTTATATTCTTCAACACGTGGTTTTCGCCGTAATGGACGTTCACCTTTTTCGCTTCGATGGGTTTCATGGGGTTACCAGCTAATCTTTTTCTGCCACTTATTTCTCAGGTACACGGCGATGCCATTCATTAAAAAAGTAATCACCAGCAGTATGATGATCGCTGCGGCGGCATTGACCAGGAATTCTTTTTGCGGTCTTGAAGCCCAGTTGAATATTTGTATCGGAAGGACGGTAAAATCGTCCATCGGACTTTGAGCCACGTAGGGCACGTACGCCAGCGCTCCAATGACGATGAGCGGCGCCGTTTCACCGACCGCCCTCGACAGCGCGAGGATGATGCCCGTGAGGATACCTCCGGTAGCCGCAGGAAGTACCTGGTGCCAGATCGTCTGCCATTGGGTCGCGCCCATCCCGTAGGAGGCTTCGCGCAGGGAACTGGGTACCGCCTTCAGTGCTTCCCGAGTGGCTACGATGATAACGGGTAGAATGAGCAAGGCCAGTGTACACGCCCCCGTAAGCAAACTGCTGCCGAGTTTCATTACGCGGGCAAAGATCTCCAGGCCGAGCAGTCCGTAAATAATTGACGGCACACCCGCGAGGTTCGCGATGTTGAGTTCAATGATACGCGCAAGACGGTTCTTCGCGCCGTATTCCTGTAAGTAGATTCCTGCCGCTACGCCAAGGGGTATCGCGATC
>CAZIAG010000449.1:0-3706 GCA_964537375.1 uncultured Roseivirgaceae bacterium | reverse complement strand
AGAGAAACACCATTGAATCGCGGTCGTACTTCTCGAGACGGAGGTAGGCGACCCATTTCATCCGATCCTGATCGTAATAGGCCCCCGCCTCGAACCCGGCCTTGCTTTGAAAGGTCACTTCCGTGTATGTGTATGGTGACGTTGGAAAGACGTTCATTTTGAGATTATTGATGGCACGCATCAGATCGTCGAGTTCGTCGGCGTCGAGGGCTGCAGTGTGCGATGCGCTGGTGTACCGACCTTGAACGGATCTGTTGAGTCGCAATGCGCTGATTCCATTTCCGGAATGTAGATCGGAGACCTTGAGCACCTGCACTTCGATGCCTTTTATTGTGCCCACGTCGATAAACTCTTTCCTAATAAGTGTGCCCGATTTGAGACTAAACTCCTCCGCCTGTGTGTAGCGTTTCTCGCTGGCTTGACCATAGGCGAGGGTGACGACTAGGAAAAGCGCAATGGTAGTAGTGATCGGTTTCATAACTTGAACAAGGTTGGTCGTTGGGTTGATCGTGTGAGTAGCTATGCGGCGATCAAAAGCACATTTCGGCGAAGGCACCACATTTGGACTAAATTGCCACTGAATCGACTTCCAGGAGCAACCAATTTTCCCGGTACGTGCGTTTGATTTCCGAAAAGCGAGAAGATGTTTCCGGAGAGTGTTTAGCGTGGATCCGTGCGGTCCTTCGGTGCGGAGTTGACTAAAGGGTTGGGAGTATCAAAAACAAAAGTCAACGCGTTGGTTTTTGAGCAAGGTCAATCCCGTTTTCCGAATACCGGTATGCATTTCATTGCTTCGGGGCCTAACCTACTCTTAAATTTCAGGCCAATGGCATTGGTGTCCGTTTCACGAGGTACGGAAAAACGTTGCATTCATTGTCTCGTGGACTAAGACTGAGTACGGCCAGAGACTACGGCTAAACGAGGCAATCGATCGAGTGATACCGGTGCCTGATGTCAAGGCATCGACAGCGCATTTTTTGGAGCATGGCTGAACGATGACGCTAGGTTACCGTACCTGTCTTAAGAATACACCTATTTACGTTTCCGAAGACTGATGCTGATGGTGTGTAGAAAATTGAGCGTCTTGCGAAGGGTGTCCAATTTTTCCGGTGTGATCCCATCTGGATCAAAATGCATGACATCGTTCCGGATTTTTCGGACCTCCTCCATTCTTTTTGCCAAGAGTTCACGCTTAAGGTTTAGTTTAAGTTTCGCAAAATTCTGAGGATCTTCAATAATGCGAACATACTGTTACCACATCTTCCCTGCACTCAAAGACCGTCCTGCATTCCTTCCCCAGCGAAAGCGCGCGCCCGATCGATTTCCAACTTACCAGACCCTCTACCTTTCGTTGACCGGAAAGTATTGGCAACTGGGAATAGTCGTGCATCATCATTAGCGTCGTGGCTTCATAAAGCGGTGCTTCACGATGGACGCTGACAAGGCCCGTACCACCCCTTTCTGCTACCTTGTTCAGGTTCGCTGCTCTGAGAAGACTGATCCGCGGAGTAGGATCGTTGTCTTCTACATCAGACATCGAACCGGCCGGCACTTTTGGTTTGGGTTTTATTTCAATTGCTCCATAATACCAGGCGCTTCCAAAGTCCGGTTCACATATCAAATCATGTTCGTCCAGTAGCTTGTTTATTCTTTGAACAACGCGCCAGCCGCGTCTCGTTGCGCCTAAGTGTTCAAGTGCCACACACGGAAAAGTTTTGGCAGGTGTTTGTGTCCTTTGTACTTCCTTTAAGATTTCATCGAAACGCTTATGTGCCTCCATTGAGAATGTTTGTTTATGGCTAAACAACGTGGGGAGTACGATCACCCAAGCTCGCTAGGGTCGCTTTCCTCTCCCTTCAGATGAGATGGATATGGCACCAAATCATCCGAAGCATCAATTTTAGAAACAAATTTATCGTTTTTCGTTTGTTGGTTTTTGGGCTGACCCACAAATCAAAGGGTGGGTCAAACAATTTCCGGAGTAATCTCAAGGGTGTCCTTTCACTCGCTGCGTCCCATCAAAACGCATTCACTACCGTCAACGGTCCGGTCGTGATTTCTTGAAACGGGTCTTCGTCGTCTCCGTCAAACTTGTCGACGAGGATCACGCCGGCGAGTTCGAGGAGGGTGACGTGGTCGGGAAGGGGAGGTACGTCGATGTGTGTTGTCAGTTGTATCAGGGGCGGCTTTTTTGAGTCGGTCGGGTACACTTGCGAGAACGTGCATGAGCCGAGGGTGTTGACTTCGGGGTTGGTTGACACGTATGCATCGCATGTTTCATCGAAAACCGTATCGGCGATGGCGATCAGCGCATGCGCGAGTTGAAAATAGTGATGACCGTATTGTTTCATGAGTTCGGTCGTTACCATCACTTCGAAGTTTACCCTGTTTTCGTCGGCGATATACGAGGAGCGGAAACGGTCGGGAACGTATAGTCCGAATGTCCCGTAGGAAAAATTCAGTCCTTCGATCAGGAGGTTGTGCTCAGACAGGGCAATGCCGCGCCTTCCGGGCGGACCGGGTGAGCGTTTCATGATCTCAGTCAACACCGATGCCGCGCGGTTTCGGAATTCGGGGTCGATATCCCAATCCAGCGGTTCCACGGCTTTGGTCAGCGACCTCAACATGTGACGCACGGGAAGGAATTCGCCTGTATCAGCGGCGGTACCCGGTGTGCTGTCGCGGGCAGTGGACAAGTCGGCAAGGCCTTCGGGTGTAGACATCACCATGGCGCCGTTGACGCAGGTGATCGACACGCCGGTCATGCGGGCCAGGACTTCGATGGGTTCGATATGGTGTTTCATCGTAGTACCGTTTGGTGTGGTTTGAAAGCCGCCCCGGAGGGCGACTTTCTGGCCAGCGTTACGAGCAGGTACGTGTTGCAGGTTAGAACGCATCAACAATTCTCATCGCCTTCGCGTTACTGATCGGTTCGTAGCGGTCATCTACCTGCCGGAAGAACTCGATGCCCATCAACTCCACAACGGTGGCGGCGGGCGCGACGTTCTCGACGGGCAGGAGTGTTCGCAGTACGTGCTCCTGATTCGGCTCACCGATCGGCACGATCGGTGTTTGTGATTCGGCATATATTCCCTCTTGCTCAGGCGCTGCGGATACGAACTCCTGGTTTTGTTCGTCAAGCACCTTGTCGGGCACGATGGCGAGGATGCGAACAAGCCGAAAGTGAGTTGCATCCGCCAGGTTTTTCAAACCCCGTAGGTTGAGCATCAGGCAGTCACGCGTCCACCCGGGAGGAGCCGAGCTATTTCCCTGGCCTGGATGATGGAAGAATGTGGCCAGCGGGAGTTTCCGGTTTAGTTCAAGTCCCACAAAAAGATGTTTGTGCTTTGAAAGCAGGTACGAAGGGCTGCCTTCCTTTTTACACACCCTGCCGATTTGGGCGATCAGCGATGTTGCGCGACGATGAAATGTGCTGTCGAAGAACCTGCGGGCCGCCTGGAGTGCAATGGTGAACGACTTCGTTGCCTTGACAAGACCCGTGAATCGGTTCATGTTGCGGCGGAGATATGTGAAACGCGGACTCTTTTTGAGTTGGTTTTTCGAGCGGGAGGCCGCCATGCGTATAAACGTCTTGCCTCTAACGGTATAGAATATGCAATTTCCGATGCGACCGTTGATGGTAAATGGTCCTCTTAATTGTGCCATGGTTTAATAGTGTTTTCGTTTTTCAATTCAGTTTGAACAA
>CAZIAG010000448.1:0-3706 GCA_964537375.1 uncultured Roseivirgaceae bacterium | reverse complement strand
TCCAGCAGTTTTGCGCCCCCTGCACCCAGCAAAATTGATTGAGCAATCCTTGTTGTTTCATTAGGATCATACAACCGGTGACTTATCGTTTGTGCCAGGTAGTCGTTCTCCGGGATGTCCGTTGTGAGCAGGAACAGGGGTACGGTTTGAAATACGCCGGCCTTTAGTAAGTATGCTTTCACATAGACCCGTGCACCATGAATGGTTATCGGGAAGAGGATCTTGGTGTCGGTAAGGAAATGATAGTCTTTGTCTCTGAAGCACACTCTATGTGTTTGATCCTGGTTTCTTTCCTGATCGTAATACCCCTTCTTCCAAAGGATACCGATGCCAATCATGTTTTGCTTGAGTTCGTAAGCGCTCCTCAGGTGTGATCCCGCCAGGAAGCCGAGACCGCCGCTATAAATCTTAAGGGGTTGGTCGATGGCGAATTCCATCGAAAAGTACGCCACGGGTTTTGAGTATTCAGGATTGAACGTATATGGAAAAAGTGACGAAAGGTCAAACATAAAAAACACATTGTTTAGGGTTGCAAACTAACAAATGCATGCCAATCGAATTCTCGAATGCGTTCAAAAATCTTACCGGTGTCTATTTGCAAACGATTGAATCAAAGTAGCGAAATGACCTGCTCGATGCTTATGCATTGTTGCTGGTGGTCTTCTCTTACGACACGCCACGTCAATGTCTGGCCCTCCTTGTCAATAACGACTTCCATAGCTCCGTCTTCGGAAACCACCCTGTATCCACACCTTTCAAGCGCATTCTTCGTCCAGAGATATTCATAGCCGTCGCCCTTTAGGGTAATGGTGATGCTTTGGGTCACTTCATGATGGACCTTTCCTGTCTTGAGGTCAAAGCCTTTGAAGCGAAAGATGGCGTCGAACGCTCCATTGAGCACGAGATCCTCGGGTATACCGGTAATGATTTTTCGCGCTGGTCCTGCTAACCAGATCATATCCGCCATCTGAAGCGCTAAATCGAGATCATGCGTGGCAATCAGTATGGTACGATCGATGCCGGTCAGCCGCTTAAGCAGTTTCATAATCTCCAGCCGATTGTTCAAGTCCAGGTGTGCCGTCGGTTCGTCGAGCAGGATAACGGATGTGTCCTGAGCGATCGCCCTTGCAATCATTACCATTTGTAGCTGGCCATCGCTGAGAGCGTAAACTTTTTCATTGCGCAAATGGCGGAGCTTCACACAATCGATCGCTTGTTCGATAGCTTCATTATCATGTTCACTGAGTGAGAGATTCCAGTTTAGATAAGGATACCGGCCATAAGCGACGACTTCAAACACGGTCATGTTTGGAGCGGCAATGCGGTCGGTCAATACAACCGCAAGTTGCTTTGAAAAATTGTCTCCCCGTTGCAGGAGTACTTCGCCACCAAGCGGCTTCTGCAGACCGGCAAGTGTTCTTATCAGCGACGACTTTCCGATTCCGTTCGGTCCCATAAAGCAGACGAGTTTACCCGCCGGCAACTCTATCGACAGATCTTTGAACAGTACTTGATCCTGTTTCGGTTTGCGATAACCGACAGTCAAATGACGTGTGGTCAAAACGGCTTGATGCGCGGAATTCGTTATGGTTGTGTGTTTAAGGGACATGGCGTTACATCCTGAGTCTTCTATTTCTTACAACAACCCATATCACGACGGGCGCGCCGATAAGAGCCGTAATTGCATTGATCGGTAGTACGTGAGTCGCACCGGGCAGACGGGCGAGTATGTCGCACACCAGTACCAATATGCCCCCGCCAATAACGACGGCCGGTATTGCGCGTTTGTGATCGTTTGTCCGGATAATTATTCGAACGAGGTGCGGAACCGCCAGACCGACAAACGCGATAGGACCGCAAAACGCAGTGACACCTCCGGTGAGGAGCGAAGTAGATACGATGATGAGCAAGCGAGACTGCCTCAAGTCGATACCCAGACTCCGGGCATACAGGTCACCAAGCAACCAGGCGTTGAGCGCCTTCATTGTTCGAAGTGCGACTATTGTACCTATAATAAGGAGTGCGGTCAGGACTTTTATTTCGCCCCAGCTGAGGCTACCAAGGCTACCGAAGGTCCAGATGAGGTACACTTGCATATCATCGGCACGGCTCAGGTATTGCAGAACACTCACGACAGAAGCAGTACCCGCACCAACCATGAGGCCGACAATGAGGAGTGAGACGTTGTCTTGAACCTTGCGGGCTACCAGGAACATCAGCAACCCAACGACCGCGCAGCCGAGGCAAGCGGCGGTGACGACAGTCCATTGGTTTTGAAAACCTGCGGCGAGACCAAAAGTCGTCTGGCCCATCAAGACCAGGGAGACGGCCAGGCTCGCACCGGACGTCAGCCCCAGAACATCAGGTCCGGCCAAGGGATTTCTGAAGAGAGTTTGCATTTGCAGACCGGCAAGCGAAAGTGCTCCTCCCGCCAGGATGCATGTAATGGCTTTCGGCATTCGAAAATCCCATATGATCTCTTTCCATGACGCCTCGCCGGACGGGGTGCCGGTCAGGATCGATATGATGTCATGAACAGGAATTGAGACACTACCTAAGGAGACGTTGAGCAAAAAAAGCACAACTAGCGTTAAGGAGAGGATGATCCATGCAAGCGCGGTTCTTGACTGCATCTACAGTATTTTCATGGCAATGATAACCATTTTGGCTCTTGAGAGGGGTGCGTGTGTGGGGTGGACGACCCGTCTGGCCGTCAGATTTAACATTCAGTTGTTGGCCCCGTCGGGTCAATCTCCTAAAATTTTCGGGTCTCATTTGTTAACTATTCCGCATTTCCTATCTTTGCAGTCCTTTTTGCGCCAAGAGTGCGCAGAATCCTGAAAAACAGCATAAAAAGGTTTTAACCATGCCTGGCATTATAGGAAGAAAGATAGGGATGACGAGCATATACGGTCCGGAGGGTGAGAATATCGCCTGTACCGTAATTGAGGCCGGTCCCTGCGTCGTTACACAAGTGAAGAACGTGGACACGGACGGATATCGCGCGGTTCAGCTCGCTTTTGGAGAAAAGAAGGAGAAGAATGCGACGAAGGCCGAGATCGGTCATTTCAAGAAGGCCAATACCACCGCCAAGAAAAAACTAGTTGAATTTCGCGATTTCCGCCAGGAGTTCGATGGTATCATTGAACTGGGTAAGGAGATTCGAGTTCAGGATGTTTTTGCTGAAGGTGATTTTGTGGATGCAGTTGGTACGTCCAAGGGCCGCGGTTTCCAGGGTGTGGTTAAGCGTCATGGTTTCAGCGGCGTGGGCGGTGCGACTCACGGCCAGCACAACAGGTTGCGTGCCCCCGGTTCGATGGGTAACGCGTCCTTTGCTTCCCGGGTTATCAAGGGTAAGCGCCTCGGCGGACGCATGGGTAATGCACGCGTGAAGCTGTTGAACCTTCGCGTTGTCAAGATCCTACCTGAACAGAACGTCATCGTCGTAAGCGGCTCAGTTCCGGGTCCTAAGAATTCAACTGTAATCCTTCAGAAATAATGGAAGTCGCGGTATTAAAATATAGCGGTGAAGAGACCAGGAAGAAGGTCAATCTTTCGGACGCGGTTTTTGGTATTGAACCCAACGACCATGCTATCTACCTGGATGTCAAGAGCTACCTCGCCAACCAGCGTCAGGGAACTCACAAATCCAAGCAACGCAATGAGATCTCAGGATCAAGCAAGAAGCTGAAGCGTCAGAAGGGAA
>CAZIAG010000447.1:0-3711 GCA_964537375.1 uncultured Roseivirgaceae bacterium | reverse complement strand
CAGTTCGTCACCGGTACGGGTCGTTACGATCCCAGAGGTACCCGCGATGAAGGCAGCGACAAATGTAGGCCAACACAGCTTCGTAGCACGGTGGAACGAAGTAAGCGGGGCAACGGGGTACCTGATCGACGTGGCGACGAATTCTTCCTTTACAAACTATGTCCCCACGTATCAGAACAGAAACGTCTCAAATACTGAACAGGAAGTTACCGGATTGTCTCCGGGATTTGTCTATTACGTTCGAGTAAGGGCGCGTAATGAAAGTGGTATCACGGCAAATTCCGAAACACGGGAGCAGATAACAATACCCGCGGCGGTTGCGGCAAATCAAATCACCGAGTTTGAAAAGACTTCTTCGCGGGTGATGATCACCTGGCACGCCGTGGCAGGAGCAAGTCATTACTTCGTACAAGCCGCCAGCGATCAGCAATTCAATGATATCATTCAGGGTTATGACGGCCGTCTTGTCGATGGTGTCAATGAGTTGGTGATTGACGGGCTGCAGGCGGAGACTACCTACTTTGTCAGGATCAGCGCCGCCAATGAGGCTGGCGAATCAGGTTATGGCGGAGTGAAAACGATCACAACCTCACCGCAGGGCGGCTCCGGCGGCGGCAATGGCGAACTGCAACTCGGTACGCCAACTTTTGACCCTGTCTTCACACCGGGGGCGGGAATCACCGTTGCGCTCACGGGAGGCATCGGTTCAAAATCGGTTACGCTCTATCATCGACCCGTGATGGGAGCCCAATTTGAATCCGTGTCTCTTAACTCTTCGACAAACACCTATGTTGTGCTTGTTGATGAATCGTGGATGGATGAGCTCGGCGTCGAATTCTATTTCAGTGCGGCGGATGCATCCGGAAAGGTGATCACTTCAGCCAAACACTACATGCGCCCGAAAGTTGAGGACGCAACCATACCGATTGGTGCGGTCGGTGGCCAACTGAAAGACTATCGAATCATTGCCATTCCTTATGAAGTGCAGGAGAACGCGATCGACCTGATCTTCGAACCCGCGCTCGGGGCGTACGACAAATCGAAGTGGCGCTTCGTGCGATACCAGGATGGTAAGAACGTTGACTACACCCAGGGACTGTCAAAACAGAAGATGCAGCGGGGCAGGGGATATTGGTTCAATTCGGTGTCTGACGCGAATATTCCTCTCCCCACCGCATCTGCTCCCCAGAATCACCAGGACAATCCGTTTATGCTCAACCTTGAAGCTGGATGGAATCAGATAGGAAATCCATTTCCCTTTGTTCTGGATTGGAATGCCGTACTCGACTTCAATGGCAACCCTGAAACGGTTACACAACTGATGGTGTATGATCACGATAACGTCAGCCTTATTGAATCCACAACATTGAAGCCTTTCGAGGGAGGCTTTGTTTTTGCAGATGCACCGATCACCCTGATTATACCCGTGATGACAAAAGCCGGAGCATCCGCGGGAAGGATCAACGCTGACAATGTGCGCAATGGGTGGTTTGTACCATTGACGGTTTCACAAGGTGAAGTCCGGACCGAAATAGCAGGCTTCGGCATGCACGTCGATGCACTCGAAGGCCGTGATCGTTTCGACCTTCCGGCACCGCCCAAGTTTATCCGTTATGTAGAACTGACAACGAATCGCGGTGATCTGAATATGGTTCGCGATATCGTCGATGTGCGTGATCGTTATGCATGGCATGTCACGCTGGATCACAATGGTGACGGTCCGATCACGATTCAATGGCCCCGTCCATCGATTAGCGGATCGTTATACTTGCACGATCCGGTGGCTCATGTCGTTCTCGACATGCAGGCACGAAATGAATACACGATGGCGGGCAATGCCCGAACTCTTGAAATCATATACACCGACAAGCCACTTTTCCTTGAAACCGGAGAAGTAGAATTGGGTGTGGCCTATCCCAACCCGGCAACGGCCTATGTGACCATTCCTGCAGCGTTTGTTGATGGCGGGTCAACGTGCGAGGGAATGCTGACTGTGAAAGATTTGACAGGGAAGATTGTCACTACGTTATCAACCGGGTTCCATGAAAATGGTGTTCAGTCCATGGTTTGGAATTTGACTGACAGGGATGGGCGCCCCGTTTCTTCAGGTCTTTACTACTACGAACTCACGGTTCGGCACGCAAATCGCGAACACCGGTTCGTTGGACGGATCATTATAAAGTAAAAAAACACGAAAATGAATAACCGATTCAAAACTGTTTTTGTCTTGTTACTCACTTTGTCGTTGAAGGCAACCGGTCAAAATCTTACGGCCACCACAAACGATCTTCATTTCAATTTCGCGGAAGGAATCAAGAATACATCACACTTGCCCGAAGTCCAGTGGCTGCATCCTGCCATTGCACATACGGTAACGGAGGAATCAGACGTAGTCATCGAAGCAGAGATCATATCATTTCACCAGGTCGATGAGCTGACGCTCGGGGTTATCGATGCCCTCACCAAGGTTCAGTATGGCCAGAAAAAACTCGAGGTTCCGGGCAACAAATCGTTCCGCATCAAGGAAAAAATCCATCTTCCGCAGGGACGTGTCGATATCGTGCTGACCATCAAAAATGCAGAAGGCGTGACCGTGTCGTCGTCACGGGAAATATTGGTCGGACAAAACCTCATCACCAAGGCGGTTCTTCTCGACAGGAAGGACTATGCATTGATCTTCGCCACCGATAAGTACGACCATTGGGATGACCTTGTCAATCCTGTTCACGATGCACATAGTATTGCCACGGAGTTGGAACAGCGGTATGGATTTGAAACCGAGATCGTGGAGAATCCCACCGTGGAAGAGGTATGGGAGAAGATCCGGCAGTACAACGAGCGGAAGTTCAAGCCGCAAGACCAGCTGTTCATCTTCTTTGCCGGCCATGGTCACTTCGACGACACCTTCGGTGAAGGATACGTGGTCGCTAGGAATTCGTTGGCCAACGATAAATCGAAGACGACCTACATATCGCACAACCGGTTGAGAGCCGTTGTGAATAACATCCCTTGTGAACACATCTTCCTGGCCATGGATGTTTGCTTCGGTGGAACGTTCGATCCTGTGCTGGCCAAATCGCGAAGGGCAATGGCATTTGAGGCCACAAACGAAGAACTCATCGTAAGAAAGCTAGGTTCCAAAACAAGGAAGTATCTGACTTCGGGAGGGAAGGAATACGTATCGGACGGGATTCCCGGAAGTCACTCACCTTTTGCCGCAAAACTTATTGAATCCTTTAAAACGAATGGGGGAGATGACCGCATACTAACGATTGCGGAGCTGCGGGCAAATCTCGAGAAGCTGAAACAATTGCCGCGCTTTGGTTCGTTCGGTGACGATGAATCGACCAGCGACTTCATATTCATTCACAAAATGCAATAGGGCAAGGGTAGGTAGGAAAGTTGAATACGAGGAATTGGACATGCCTGTCTAAACCCGTGACTGTGTTCGTGAAAAGGGTCTTCTCACTTTGTTTGATGGCGGGTCGGCATTGGGAGGAGCACCCCGATTTATACCAGCACGCGTATCACGACACTGTCCGTCCGTAAAAGGATGGCCCTTCAAGCTTGGTTAGGTCTAGGGCACGGGTCAGGCGTGGCCGGGGATTTGTTCGATTAAACGGATTAGCTGGATTCGGTGGACTTTTCCTAAGGGTCATTTCAACCGTTCGGGGAGCAATTTTATGGACATCGCAAAAAGAGGGCGGTAAC
>CAZIAG010000446.1:0-3720 GCA_964537375.1 uncultured Roseivirgaceae bacterium | reverse complement strand
ACGTTGCCTGTTTGTCACCAAGCATACCGATCTCCTCGCCGTAATAGATGTACGGAGTTCCCGGCATTGTCATCAAAATTGCAGCCGTCATCTTTGCTTTGTTCGCGTTACCCTTCAACTCGGTAAGGATTCGCGTCTGGTCGTGGTTCTTCACGAACGTGGCATCGAGATAGTCGCTGGTGACTGATCGGTAGTAATCGCGAATCTCGCGATACTTCTCTACGAGATGGATAGTATCTTTTCCGGCCGCAGCGACGTTGGTGATCGCATAGCCAAGATCGAAATTGAAAAGCGAAGGAAGGCCTTTCAGGTACGGCGCCACAACGGAAGCGGTAGACCAAACCTCCCCCACCAGGTAGACGTCCGGATCGATTTTTTCCATTTCTTGCCGGAACCAGACCCAAAATTCATGGTTGTCTTCGGCACGACCATCGGGGAAAACGTGCCGCGCAGCATCCATCCGAAAGCCGTCGACTTTTACCTCCTTCAACCAAAACCGCGCGATATCAATGATCTCCTCCCGTACACGTGGATTGTCCAGGTTTAGATCCGGACAGAGTTCATTGAAGTAGCCGTAATAATGAGGGGCTGTCGTATCGCCGCCGATGGGATGCCAGCGGAACAACTGATCCGAGTCAGGGACGTGATCGAGAGCCGCGATTGCCCTTCGAACCGAGTCCTTGTCGGCCCACACATAATAGTCGCGATAAGGATTGTCTTCACCTTTCTGTGCCTCCAGGAACCAGGGATGCATATTCCCGGTGTGATTGATCACAAAATCAGTTATAATCCTGATGTCGCGCTTATGCGCCTCCTCAACAAACGTCTTGAAATCATCGAGCGTACCATAATCAGGATCGATATTTTTGTAATCGATAACGTGGTATTTGTGGTACGTGTCGGAAGGCATAATGGGCATCAACCAGATTCCGTTTACGCCCAGGTCGCTGAAATAGTCGAGTTTTGCAGTCAGCCCTTTGAAGTCACCTTTTCCGTCGCCATCACCGTCGGCGAACGACATCACAAACACTTCGTATTTCACACCCCACGGCCACTTGGCCCCGGCTGATTTTTCCTCCGACGTACAGGTGGTCAGAAGTACCAGTAACAGAACGGCGGCGGTCGAAAAGAGCTGCTTCATCTATTTGATCTTGAAAATGTAACTGCTGTAGGGTTTCAAATTCAGTTCAAAGGCAAACTCTTTGTCGAATCCGATCTCTATTTCACGCCAGAGCATATCTCTTCCAATGTAAACACCTTCAGGACTCAATCCCATTGCCTCGATCGTCTCA
This sequence comes from uncultured Roseivirgaceae bacterium, assembly GCA_964537375.1. Classification (GTDB taxonomy): domain Bacteria; phylum Bacteroidota; class Bacteroidia; order Cytophagales; family Cyclobacteriaceae; genus Chryseosolibacter. The sequence goes on along the minus strand of CAZIAG010000446.1, from coordinate 2,428 downwards.
ACAGGTATTTGAATTTTTGCGGGTTCTTCTGTGGCGTTAAAACTGTTGACAATCAGCAGGTGCTCGTCCTGGGTATATCGCAGAAAGACATGTACCTTGTCCGAGATGTTGCCAACGTCTACGTTGTATTTTGTCAGGTCTGCGTACTCGCCCCGGCTGATAGCGGGGTTATTCCGCGCCATTGTAAGGACGTCCGCGTAGAACTGACGCAATTGTTTCTGTTCGAGGCTCAACTGCCCTCCGTCAAACTTGCCTCCATTCATCCACTTCTGATGTTCGGGGACACCCCAATAATCGAAAATGGAAGTCCTTCCGTCATCGCTGCTGTAGCCTTCCGCACCCCTTGCAGGCTCGCCCACTTCCTGACCAAAGTAGATCATCACCGCACCGCGATCGATAGTCGCGGAAATTACCATGGCCGGAACCGCTTTCCAGGGATCTCCAGCGAACGCGCGCGAAGCAATTCGCTGCTCATCGTGGTTCTCCAGGAAATGAAGCATCCGATCGTTGATACCTTTTAATCTCTCCTGGATCTCCGCAATATCCATCGATCGCCGCTGACCTCCAACCAAAAACCTAAGTGTATCATAGAGGAGTACCTTGTCATACAGATAATCGAATTGTCCTTTATCCAGGTAATTGCGATACTGATCCGGGTTGTATATCTCTGCGATGAATATGATGGATGGATTCACTTCTCTCACTTGGGGAATCACCCAGTTCCAGAATTCAACCGGTACCATTTCGCTCATGTCACAACGGAATCCGTCAACATCCTTCCCCGCCCAAAACAGGAGGATGTCGCGCATTTTTAGCCACGTATCCGGGATCGGATCAAAATGCGTAGTTCTCCCCTCCTGAATATTGACGCCGTAGTTCAGTTTCACAGCCTCAAACCAATCGTGCACCTGTGGGGCTGCTGAAAAGACATCATTGGCCGTCGCTTTAGCCGGCCTCTCCTCAAAGCGTCCGTCTTTCGTAGGAAATGAATATGGTCCCAGGGCATTGTGGCCTCTCGGCACCTGGAATTCCTGCCCCACCAGATAATAGAAGTTGTTATTCGGGCTAAAGGCCACCGTATCGTTGTCGGAAACGCCGAAGTCTTCAACCCCTTCGGGTTTCGCATCTGAGTGATAGGCCCTCGCGACGTGATTGGGGACGAAGTCGATGATCACTTTCAACCCTTCTGCATGTGTACGATTTACGAGGGCTTCGAATTCCTTCATTCGCTCCGGTACATTCACCGCAAGATCGGGGTTGACGTCGTAATAATCTTTGATGGTGTAGGGCGATCCCGCCCGCCCCTTGACGACGTCGGCGTCGTCCAGTGGAATTCCATATGCCGTATAGTCCGTCAGAACGGGGTGTTCAACAACGCCGGTGTACCAAACGTGGCTGACCCCAAGTTCCTTGAGGCCCTGCAGGGCCTCCGTTGTAATGTCGTTGAATTTCCCCACGCCATTCTCATCAATGGTTCCATACGGCTTGTTGGTGGATACCTTGTTGCCAAAGAGCCTCGTCATCATTTGGTAGATAACGATCTTTCCATCGGAACGTCGTTCGTTATCAATAGGTGGAATTTGCTCTTTTTGCACGGTGCAACTCAATAAGGCGAATGTCAACAGGATGGCATATAATCGTTTCATGGGTCCTTAATTTAGGAAAAGAAAACCCAGGTTTAAAACCAGGAACAAAAATCGTTTGCGGTTTCAATTCAGGTGCGGCCCGCCACGCGCCGCGACCGAATCAGGTGCATAACCAGTACGGCGATACAGATAAAAAGTCCAAGAAACTCGCGGGCTTCCTCGACAAATGGGTACTCCATCCTGGCGATGCCGTCAAAAAGCATCAAGGGGTTGTCTTGCCGCATCCACTCCTGCACACCCGGGAACAGCGCGACGGCATAAACGGAGCAAAGGACGAGCAATGCCAGTAGCGCCAGTCTGTAGTACACGCCGAATGCCGCAAGGATACAGCTCACGGCGAGCACACCGTAGATGAGAATCCAGCGAACGGGGTCGGGATCATTCACCTGGACAAAAGCAAACAAAAGGTACAGCGCAGCGAGTATTAGATTTACGAGCTTCATAGATCAAAAGTCAATGCGATATACAACTACCGGGATAATGCCAAGCTGTCGGCTGGTTACGGCTTCATCCTTAAGAAAATCGAAGTAGGGATGTGCCTCATTTCGGCGGTTGGTCAGATTCTGAATATCGATGGCAAAGGTACGCGTATAACCAGGTTTATTCCTGGTCAGGCTGAACCTCAGGTCAATCCGGAAGTAATCATCCATTCGGGAAGAATAGTTCATCGCTTCGTACCGTGTTTCCCCCGCCGCAACGGAGGCAGATGCGTCTACCTTCATCCGTGGTAGTCCACCGAGATAGAGCGCTCGAACGCTCAAACCGATGGTCCCCCCTCCAGT
>CAZIAG010000445.1:0-3725 GCA_964537375.1 uncultured Roseivirgaceae bacterium | reverse complement strand
CTTTCCCGAAGAAGAGGACTGGGTATTCTTAGCACCCTACAACGATAAGACCTTGATGCGGGATGTGCTGGCCTACAAACTCGGTCGCGATATGGGACGCTACGCCCCCCGAACGAAATACTGTGAAGTTGTCTTGAACGGACAGTATGATGGCGTCTATGTACTGATAGAAAAGATCAAACGCGACAAATACCGGGTCGATATCAACAAGCTCAATCCCGATGAGATCAGCGGTGACGACGTGACCGGAGGTTATATTATCAAAATCGACAAGACGGGAGGGGATAGCGGTCCGGGCTGGACATCACCCTTCCCACCCAACGGGCGCGCTGCGGGACAGCTCATTAACTTCCAATATGAGGATCCGAAATGGGACGAAATTGTCAGCGCCCAAAAAGTCTACATTCAAAACTTCATCCAGGAGTTCGAAGAGACGCTCGCAGGCGACGACTTCGATGATCCCACAACGGGTTATGCAAAGTACATCGACGTACCCTCGTTCGTAGACTATTTCCTGATCAACGAACTGACCAAGAACGTAGATGCGTATCGCCTGAGCACGTTCATGCACAAGCAACGCGACTCCGACGGCGGCAAGCTGTTTATGGGGCCCATCTGGGATTTCAACCTGGGCTTTGGGAATGTCGACTATTGTACCAACGGCCATCCTGAGGGCTTTGTGATGGATTTCAATGCGATTTGCCCGGAAGACTATTGGTTGGTTCCGTTCTGGTGGTCGAGGTTGTTCGAAGACGAGAACTTCCGGGAAAAGGTAACGGCACGGTGGCAGGAACTCCGCAATGGTGCGTTCAAGACTGATGTAATTTATGCGCGCATTGATTCCATAGCCAGTCTCCTCAGCGAAGGCGCCCAGCAACGAAATTTTGAACGGTGGCCCGTGCTGGACACCTATGTTTGGCCAAATTATTTTGTTGGTGAGTCGTTCGAACACGAAGTAGGTTACCTGAAAGTGTGGATCTCCGAGCGGTTATTCTGGCTTGACGCGAACATTCCGGAGATCGTCGCGAGCAATGAAGAGCGCATGGACCTGCCGCTCTCTGTGTTTCCCAACCCTTCGGGCACACGCTTCAACTTCAGGTTTGAGACGCCCGCGGCTAAGGCTGAAGTGGTCACCATCGAAGTGTATGACGCCGCCGGGCACAGGGTCGCCTCACGAAAACACGAAAGCGTTGAGGGCCAATCCACTGTTTCTGTCGGCGAAGAATTGAGTCCCGGGATGTATTTTTACCGCGTCTGTGTGCGGGGCGTATGCGTGGGGAAGGGGAAGTTGATGAAGCATTAGCGGTGTTCGCGGTGTCTTGGTATTACGATGTGCCGCGCTTCCGCATGCCCTCACTTCAATGCCGTCATCCTAATCCCCCGCCTTTTTAGTCGAAAGGAAAAATAGAAACCTGAACAGGATATACGCCGTTTTGTGCACGAGGAAGTTGAAGTAGTTGTAGTTCTTCCTGAAGGTTTTTTCCGTAATGGGCACGCAGTCGCTTTCAATGAGTGCGTCGATGGTCCGACCGACTTTCTTGACGAACGCCGGGTCGTTGACATCCAGGTTCAGTTCAATGCTGCCATAGGCGCTGAGGTTGTTCACGTTGTATGAACCGATGGTCATCCATTTGTCGTCGTACATGGCCATTTTGCCATGGACGATGCTGCGTCGGTATTCGTAAACCTCGATTCCGTGTTTGAAGAGCCACCGATAAATGTAACGCTCGGCATACTTGATCATCACGACATCGGCGTCGGCGGTGAGGATTACGCGGATACGCACACCGCGTTTTCTTGCTGCTACAATCTTACGGCGGAAGAGACGTCCCGGGAGAAAATACGCCGACATAATCGTGATATGCGATTCGGCGTTCCGGAACATTTCCAGGTAACTGCGGAAGATCTCGCGTTTACGCCTGATCCAATCGTTAATGCGAATCCGTACCGGCATTTCCGTGTCGGGTGGTGGTCCGGACGCCCCCTTGGGCAGTCGCATCCGCAGGCGTCTTCTGCACACGTCCTCCAGGGCAGGCGCCACTTCACCCTCAACATAAAGCGCCCAGTCTAGCCAGGCAGGAACGCCATTTACGTCGTTGTACCGGTTGCCAATATTCAACCCTGAAACAAGTGAATGCCTTGCATCCACAACGACTACCTTGTGATGAAGTCGCCGGCCGAAATAGAAGCGCCGGCTCTTGAACAGCGGCTGAAACCTGCGCACCTTGACACCGGATTCGACAAGTCGGCCGACAAACTCTCTTGACAATCCCTGCGATCCAAACGCGTCCACCAGGAGGTAAACTTTTACGCCGCGTTTGGCGGCATCGATCAAGGCGTCGGATACGCTCGTGCCGGTGTCGTCTTCTTCGAAGATGTAGAACTGAAGATGTATTGTGTTTGATGCTTCGTTGATGAGCCGGATGAGCAAGTCGAAGTATTCACGCCCTCCGCGGATGAGGCGTACGCGGTTATGCAAGAGGTATCCAGCGCTTCGCGGCCTGCGGATCGTCGGAAAATTGAACGTGGTCTTGCTGATGGAGAAGGTCTTCACGGCGTCCTTTGCCCCGGCAACATACATCCTTCAAAATAGTGCCTGTACACAGTCATCTCGAAATTCGCTATTGCCTGTATTTCAGGTGATGGATTGCTCTTTCGATCCAGGCTGAAATAACCAGCACGGTACCCAGCAGGACTACGCCAAACGTTGTCGCAACGGCAAAGAGGTTGGCATGGCCATAATCAACTTCAAGCCCGTAGTCGTTGAATAACTCGAAAAGCAAGAGCAATTCAAAAGCAAACGGCAGACTAGCTAGGCAGAGGACCGACAGGATGATTCTCTTCACCGTACGGCCCCGGGAATCGATTATCATTTTCCGCAACCGTCGACCGATGAAGAAGAAAATGAACACGGTCAGAACGACGGCAACGTTTTCCATATTGGTTGAAAGTTTGGTTCAGGAAGTTAACGACATTTGAATGGACTTCCAAAGGAGCGCGGTTTGGGTGAAGTGATGATGAATCAGGTTGATGTTTCGCCGGTCACGAGGTCGCGCCGCATCACATAGTCATTCATCCAATAAGGACCGATCGGGATATCTTCCTCATAAAGTACACGGAAACCGATTCGTTCATAGAATGACTTCGCCCGGTTGTAGCGGTTGACGTTCAGTTCCAGGGCGACGCCACGTTCGTGCAAGACGCGACTGCACACCTCGTCTACCAGGGCGCGTCCATAACCCTTGCGATGATTGTCGGGCAACACGTATAGTTTGTGCAGTTTAAAAACACGCGGATCAGACGGTCGGCGACCATACGAAGCAAAGCCGTGACATTTTGAATCGCCCCACGCCAGGAGAAACTTTTGTGCGCCGGATTCCATGCATTGCAGCAGTGCTTTTGTAGAGTAAATCTTGTCCAGCATGTAGCGAATTTGTTCTGGGCTAAGGATGGAAGAATAAGCGGGCCACCAGGTTTGTTCGGCGAGATCGTGAATGAGCGGAATATCGTCAAGGGAGGCCTGTTTGATTCGGATCATGCCCAAAATTAGAATTTAGGCCGGTTTTTTAGGGTAATCGGCGTCAACCGTTATATTTGCACTTCTTTTTGAGTTCGATCCGGTCGGCAGGCAGTTGATTTGCGTGCCGGGGGACTCAGGCGAGCCGATACTGGAGAGGTGGGTGAGAGGCTTAAACCAGCAGTTTGCTAAACTGTCGTACGGGTCA
>CAZIAG010000444.1:0-3740 GCA_964537375.1 uncultured Roseivirgaceae bacterium | reverse complement strand
GGGTGTTGAAGAAGCTAAAGAAGAGTTGCAAGAAATTGTTGAATTTCTTAAGGAACTAGACAAGAAAGTACGATGACTGGATTATTCAAGGACCGTTACAAGGTCGCGCTCGGTATGGCGACGCTGTTTTTTGTGGGCATTCTGGTTTCTTTTTATCAGATCTACAAGCTTCCGCATGACCTGATGCTGACCGAAACCAGTCATCCGGCCTTATTCAGCGTGTACGCATCGCTGGCGATTACCTTCCTCATCGGGACCGCCACGCTTTGGATGGCATTGAACTATCGGAATGAAGTCATTGTCTACCGCGAAAAGGAGCAGATGCGCTCGGATTCCCAGGCCGATGATGGATCAACGGCATCCGGAACAATCTCCGTTCAACAACTGGAAACCGAACTCGCCCACATCTCCAACGATGACGAAATGTTGCAGACCGGATTGAATGCCGTCTGCAAGCAACTCGAGGCCGGACAAGGTGCCCTTTACGTCACCGTTGAAGGCGACGACGGAACCCGGAAGGTGGAATTACGGAAAGGCTATGCCGTGGCCGTATCCGAAACGAAGGTGCTCTCGTACGACTTCGGAGAAGGGCTCATAGGGCAGGCCGCTGCTTCAGGTCGGAGCATGTATATCGATGACATTCCGGAAGGATATATCAAGATCATCTCCGGTTTGGGAAGCGCATCGCCTCGTTTCCTGATGATCGCACCAATCAAACAAGAAGAAAGTGTAAGGGGCGTAATTGAGATCGCGTCCTTCACGGCGCTAAGCGAGGAACAGCGCACATTTGTCGAAGAAGCCGCGACCCTGATCGCCTCGCGATTGAAGAACTAAGTCACCTTGATGAAGACGCCATGATGAAAAGTATATCCATAAACGCCAAAATAACCCTCCTCATTTTCCTTCTGTCGACCGTCTCGGTGATTGCCATCGGATTTTTTACATACGATTACGTTATCACGACCAACCAGGAAAAGTTTATCACCAACCTCAACGTGATCGCCGATAACCGGGCGGGCTATTTCAACAACTACCTGGACAAGACCATCACGGCCATCAAGGCCCTCCAGAACGAAGAGGAGCTGTCCAGACCTTCTGAGGCACCGTCGTTTGCATCGGGTCCCATGGATTTCACCATTCTGGCGTCTGACGATTCCGGCGCGGGCGGTGACGATTGGGGAGCGGACGACGCATTTAGCTTTGGCGAAGAAGAAGGCGACGGAGGAGAGGATTTTGACTTCGGCGATTCTGATTCTGGCGAAAGCGGCGCAACGAAAACAGAAACGCCCGGCGAATTCCTGAAACGCCAAAAAGAACTCTTTGGCTTTCGGAACATTTTGGTCACCAGTCCACACGGCGCTATCCGAATGTCGACCAACAATGCGACTGGCAACTTCCTCGATCCCGATGGCGCTACCTTCATCGAAGCGCAAAAGGGAATCTATTTCAGTCGAATAAACGCTGACAGTGGCTTTCACGCATATGCCGCGGCGCCGTTGAAGTCCGATTCCGAAACACAACTGCTCATCGTAGAGATGGACCTTACGCGTGGACTGCAAATGGCAAGCGATTACCGCGGCCTTGGTCAGACAGGCGAAGTCATCCTGGCACAACATAACCCGGCAACAGACGAGATTGCATTTGTCACGCCATTGCGCCACGCCTCGACGAAGAGAGCATTTGACACGGATCATCCAGCCGTAGCCAACATTGCTGCGTTGCTAAACAACAGACCCGTCGTTCGCGAGACGCGCGACTATCGGAACACGCCGGTTCTGGAGGTCGCGCGGAAAATCGAAAACAGCAACCTCTTTCTGGTTGCCAAGATCGACGTAGCCGAGGTAAACGGTGACAACTCGGGGCTGGTCAAGACGATCGGTTACACCGGTCTTTGTATCGCGGCCCTTTCCACATTGCTGGCCATGACCTTTTCGCGGTCGTTGACCCGACCGTTGCATTCAATGCGTAACAAGCTGACCCTCGTCGCCCAGGGTGTTCTGCCGGAAAAATCAGAGAATCATTCAACGGACGAGTTCGGGCAAATGGCCGCCAAAGTCGATGAACTTGTTGAAACATTGAAAGGCAACGCTGAATTCGCCAAACGCATTGGTGAAGGAAAATACGATACTTCATTCAGGCCTGCCAGCGACAACGACCTCCTCGGAATGTCGTTGATCAACATGAGGAATAACCTGATTGAAAACGAACGACAGGAAAAAGAACGCAACTGGATCGTCAGGGGTGTTGCCGAGATCAGCGAAGTCCTCCGAATGCACGATTCCATCGATGACCTTGGACAGGACGTCGTCAAATTTATATTGGAGCGGATCGGCGCAATCCAGGGCGCATTCTATATTATCAATGACGAGACCGAGGATCGCCTTATCGAAATGCGCGCAAGCTTTGCGTATGGCCGTAAGAAGTACCTGAAAGCAAAGTTCCGCTATGCGGAGGGTCTGGTCGGACAAGCCGTTGCTGAAAAGGACACGGTTATGCGCACCGAGATACCTGAGGATTTCGTAACCATTACCTCGGGCTTGTTGGGCGACCAACGCCCCACGTGTATTCTTATCGTACCCCTCATCACGAACGAAGAGGTTTACGGTGTTCTCGAGTTTGCCGGTTTCCGCAGGTTTGAACCGTCCCAGGTGAAATTCGTCCAGGAGCTCAGCTTGCTTCTCGCACGGACGATCTTCAATATCAAGGTCAATGAACGCACGCGGCGGTTGCTGGCAGAATCTCAGGCGATGAGTAACGAGCTGAAGGAAAAGCAGGAAGTGCTTCGCCAGAACGCCGAGGAGATGCAGGCTACCCAGGAGGAACTTCAACGGTCGAATCAAAAACTCGAGGAACAGATCGAAGAGGTTAACCGCACACAAAAGCGTATGCAGTTGCTCCTCGAGAATGCCTCCGAGGTAATCACCATCTACGAAGAGGACGAGAGCATCCGTTACATGTCTCCTTCGGTGGAGACCATCCTGGGGTATGGCCAAAAGGAACTGATCGGTAAGAGCGACATTGACAAGGTGCATCCGGATCACCGTGAGATCTATAAGGAGTTCTTCCAGCGGATGAAGGCGAATCCAAATCAGAAGATTACGGTCCAGTACGAATACAAGACCAAGGAAGGCAACTACATCTGGATCGAATCAGCAGGAACGAACTTCATGTCGAATCGGGTCATCCACGGATACATTCTCAATTCCCGCGACATTACGGAGCGCAGAAGGGCCGAACAGGAGCAACGCATGCGCAGTAAGATGCAGGCGCTGTCGGAGAATTCTCCTGATCTCATCACGCGATTGGAACAAGGCACCGTCTCATATATTAACCCTGTTATTGAAGCTTACACGGGTAAGACTCCCGACAATTTTATCAACCGGAAGATCGAGGAAACTGAACTCGACCATTCCATCCTCGATACGTGGTTAAAGATTGTTGAGCAGGTCAACACCACCAACGGAAAGATCGCCACCGAGATGGACTTCCCGGCCGTTTCGGGAAAACGGATTATGCAAGTCAACGCCATTCCGGAATTCGACGAAGCAGAAAAACTAGAGTCGGTATTGGTCGTATCGCACGACATCACCGAGAGGAAGATGATCGAGCTCGACATCCAAAGCAAGAACAAAAAGATCACGGAAAGCATCAACTACGCCAAAAGGATCCAAACAGCAATATTGCCCAACACGCGGCTTATCAACCGTGCACTCCCGGACTCATTTATCCTCTACAAACCG
>CAZIAG010000443.1:0-3745 GCA_964537375.1 uncultured Roseivirgaceae bacterium | reverse complement strand
CTGAGGAACAAAGCTTTGTTCCCCGGTTCCTGGCCCTGTTGACGCACGATCGTTGCTTTCACCGCGATCACCTCCCCGGGCATATCACCGCCTCCGCCTGGATCACAGACGCACGGGGACAATGGGTACTCCTGACGCACCATGCGAAACTGAAGCGGTGGCTGCAACCCGGAGGGCACGCAGATGGCGATGAAAATGTTGCGGCGGTGGCATTACGCGAGGCGCGGGAGGAGACCGGCCTCAAATCTTTGCAAATCGTCCGCGGCGGCATATTCGATGTCGACATCCACGCTATTCCGGCACGAAATGATTTCCCGGAACACCTTCATTATGACGTCCGGTTCCTCTTCCAGGCGTCACGCATTGAGCGTCCGATCATAACGGCAGAATCGACAGACCTCGCCTGGCAGCCGGTAGATCAATTGGCTGAGATTACCGCGAACAATATTTCCATGCTGCGAATGGCCGAAAAGGCCAGGCTTATCTTGAACTGATCAACAGCACTCCAAAGGAGATCACTACCATCCAGAACATATAACCTCTTAAGGCGGGAATCACGAAGACACCAACTTCCATGAGGACGGCCACCAGCACGACGATCACGGCGATGGCCTTAAGCATTGAACGGGTTTTATTGCTCATAGGTCAGATTTGGCGTAAAATACCGAAAAAGCGGCAGCAGAAAGAATTTCCATCGGAAAAAGTCGATAAGCGACACGCGACGCTCCACAGCTTGTCCCGATGTCGTGATAGGTTAGGACGCGAAATCGGGGACCGCGGTTCAAAAGAGTAATGAGTCAGGCCCCTTCCAAAAGTTGTAGCACATAGATTCTCGGCCAGTGCTTCCCGGTCACCAGCATCAGTCCGGTTCCGTGGTGGTAGGCGATACCATTGAGGACGTCAGCCTGAGGATTACGCAGTTTTGCATCCTGGGCGAGCGGTGAAAGATCAAGCGTACCTACAACCTTCCCTGTCTTCGGGTCGATCTTGTGAATAAAATTGGTTTCCCATTGATTGGCGAATACGTACCCGTTGATGTACTCCAGTTCGTTGAGCTTTTCTACCGGTCCATTTGCATTAGTAACCTCAACCGTCTTTACCGGCTTAAGCGTAACGGTATCCAGGAACGTGAGGCGGCTCGTACCATCGCTCATGATCAGATGCGTCGAGTCGTGCGTGAGTCCCCATCCTTCACCGGAATAGTTGAATTCGCCGAGGCGCTCAAACGTCTTGAGGTCATAGATAAATCCAACCTTGCTCTCCCAGGTGAGCTGATAGACCTTGCCATTGAGGATCGTTATACCTTCGCCAAAGTATTTATTGTCAAGAACAACTTTTTTGTCGGGCTTTCCCGTGTTGATATCAATAACACCAATCCACGACTGTTGCTGTCCGGTACTCTCGTATAACACGCCCTCGTGGATGACCAGTCCCTGGATAAAAGCTCCAACATCGTGAGCCCACTCGCCTCTTATCGCGTAACGGATTGCGGGCGCACCCTTGCCGTCGCTGGTCGTTTGTTCTTTCTTGTCACCGCCACATCCCATCACCATCAATGCTGCCAAAAGGGCATACGCGGTCGCGATATTCTTTCTGATTATTTTATTTAGTCTCATTTCCATGGATCAATACTCAGTGGCCGAAAGATAAAAAATTCCGCTTTCTATATTACCCCCATTCCTTGAGTATGACGATTGCTGATGCAGGAAACGGTTCGCCGATTTCGCGTGGACGCGTCATCGAAATCACCAACGCTATTCTATCCAAAGCGTTCTCCCCAATTCGGATATTCTCAGTACCATTCTTCGATTCCTTCTGCTGGTTTCCAATCAGAGTCAGGTTCAAAATAATTCCAAAGCAGGCGTGAGACCCGCCGTTTCAGTTCGTACCCTTCGTTTGTTGACTCCCAACGCTGATCCTGTTGATTCTTTGTGATCACCGCGAATACGTAGTCACCGTGAGGCGCATTCACCAACACGACTTCCGATCGTGAGCGGTTTACCGCCCCCGATTTCGACGCGACCTGGACCCATGGTGGAATCTGCGACAACGCATCCCCGTCGTAGTAAATGCGGATAAGGTTGCGATAGATTCGTTCGCTGGCCCGCGGACTGATTACCTTACCCTCTCGGATCATCACGAGTAGCTCGGCAATTTCCCGGGGTGTTGTCTGGCCCCACCCATATTTTTCCCAATCACCACGTCGCCCCGGCGTCCGGGAATTGACACGCGTATACTTGAACCCGTTTTTCTCCAGCCACTCATTTATGGCAACACCCGTGCCTGCGAGAAACTGACACCAAAGGCTGGCGGTGTTGTCACTGGTGGTAATCATCAACATCAATACTTTGGCCAATGCTATCTTTTCGCCGTCCTTGAAAGACCCGAGGATGTCCTCGCCTTCATACAGCAAAGAGTCGCGATACGTTAACAACGTATCGTAAGCAATTTCACCGCTTTCGATCTTTGCAAACATCCCAATGGTGATCGGGACCTTGATCATGCTGGCGGTCGGAAAAAGTGTGTCGGCGTTGATCGATGCCGTTTTTCCCGACTTCAGGTGACGCACATAGATCCCGACATCTCCTCGAAACCCATCGACAACATCAAGTAGTTTTTGTTTAAGAACCGGGTCCTCGGTTTGTGCATGGCCATGCATCACCAGAAAAGCAACGAAGCAAAGCGGGATCAAAAGTTTTCTCATAAGATGTACCTTTGCTCTTTCAAATGGCAGAGATCGGTAAAGATATAAATAAAGCGGCGGAACTCTTAGGCGCCGGGCAATTGGTGGCCATCCCAACAGAAACCGTCTATGGGTTGGCGGCCAATGCTCTCGATGCATCTGCAGTCCTGAAGATCTTTGACACAAAAAATCGGCCGAAGTTCGATCCGCTCATTGTGCACATCGGCACATTGGACGCTATCAGCCAATACGCCGCCGACATTCCCGATCAGGCATTCCTCCTGGCCCGGCGCTTTTGGCCAGGGCCGTTAACGCTCGTTCTGAAAAAAGCCGACGTCATTCCGGATATCGTGACGTCAGGACTGAGTACGGTTGGCATCCGGTGTCCTGACCACGCCTTGACGGCTGAGCTTTTGTCGCGACTACCCTTTCCCTTGGCGGCACCGAGTGCAAACCCTTTTGGGTATGTGTCTCCGACCACGGCAACCCATGTCAACGAACAATTAGGCGATCGCATCCCCTACATCCTTGATGGCGGTCCGGCCATGGTCGGACTTGAATCTACTATCGTCGGTTTTGATGATAACCAACCCGTTGTCTATCGCGTAGGGGGGCTCGCGGTTGAAGAAATAGAGAAGGTTATTGGCCAGGTCTTGGTTCAGACCTCCTCCACATCCAATCCGCGCGCACCCGGTCAGTTGATCAGCCACTACGCCCCTGGCAAGCACGTTGTTGTCGGGCGTATTGAAGACCTCCTGCTGCAGTATCCCGCGCATCGTTCAGGTATCCTTACCTTCAATCGCGACTTCCATTTACCCAATCAAATCATTCTTTCACCAAAAGGCGAACTCCAGGAGGCGGCGCAAAACCTTTTTGCTGCGCTGCGGGAATTCGACAAGATGCCGGTAGACGTAGTGCTGGCGGAACTTGTACCTGATGAAGGTATCGGCCGGGCGATCAACGATCGACTGAAGAGAGCAGCGGTTCCCCGATGATATGCAAACGCTTCCCCCCTCGTCCTCTACGACTCTCCGGAGGCATCAACGGTAGGCTGGTGGCTGA
>CAZIAG010000442.1:0-3753 GCA_964537375.1 uncultured Roseivirgaceae bacterium | reverse complement strand
CTGAACGCAACGCCCTGGGCTAACACGTCTGCGCAAAGACCTGTCCCGGCGATTACACAAAACAATAAGTATTTCACGATAGAATCCTTAATCAATATTGGAGCGAGATGCCAGGACGTTGAGACATCCCGCGGAATTTGGAGAAAAAATAAGGATTTAGCCCGAGATTTCCATAAGAAAGGTGCGTCACCACTTTACACGCACCTTCCATTCGCCTTTGGTCTAATGCCTGTTCCGGAGCCTGGTTCTCCCTCACCAGGGACCCAGTCAAATTTCACACGGGTTATCAGTTCGAACTCCTCTGGAACATGTACTTCTTGCGCTCATCCCGGGCTGCTGAAGACGGTTCGGCCGACTGCATCGTCATCATGTCGCCGGAAAAGTCGATCTTCCACAACCGCGGCGGACCACCCCGCGAGCTCTCCATGTAGATTATGGAGTGAGGTTCATTCATGCGGAATGAACCACTATCAAGCTGCTGGTCCCCTTCGAGGATCAGGTATTGATTTTCCCGATTGAACACGAGCGTGCGACCGGCAACGGATTGCTCATCGTCGGTAGTCCGCGTATTGTCCTCGGCCTCCATCGGTCGCCAGGTCCCGATGATCTGCGCCACAGCCTTCTCCGGAATATCGCGTTCCGTCGGAATATTTCTTTTGCGCCGTTGTTCGCGTTCTTCACGCCCGCGGTCTTGCTGGGCGAGTGCAACCGACGATATGATCGTCGTTGCAATACAGACGCCTGCGATAATCATCTTCGGTTTCATAAATACACGTTCTGGAACTGTCCTTTAATGTCGGCCTCCTGAGAGCCTCACATCGGTGTCCCCAATTTTATGCCGTTCCCTCACCACGCCCCGTGTTGCCGGTCGGCAGCCTCCTGTGTAAAACCGTACCCACTCGAAAACGCCCGGCAAGGCATGACTATTTTTATCGCTTGATCCAAAACACAACGACTTACCATGGACGCAATGACCTCAACAAACGAACTCCAACGCCAACTCGTCGAATGTGCCATCACCTGTGAAGCGTGTGAACGGGCATACCTCAACGAAGACAATATCACCCTGCTCGCCAGATGTATCGAACTCAACCGCGACTGCGCCGACATTTGTATGCAGGCCGCGCGACTCGTGCAACGCGATGCCGAGATCGCCGATGATTATTTATTGGTCTGTGAAAAAATGTGCAGGCTATGCGCTGAAGAGTGCAACAAACACGATATGGATCATTGCAAGCATTGTGCGCAGGTCTGCGAGGCGTGTGCCGATGCATGTCATGTAAAGGTTTGACGCGTCCAGTGTCTGACGCAGATATCCTGGCCGACCCTAAAAAATGCCCGGCTCCGCCCCGCCAAATGGCGGGGCTTACAGTCAATCTGGTGCCAAAATGCTCTTAAAATGGCCCTGAAATCGCCCCTTAAGGTGAGCTCCAAACGTGGACGGAAGGCTGAGCGAACGGAGTCCAAACCGTGATCCAGCGTATTTTAAAGGGACACCATATTTATGGGACGAATACGGGATATCTCAAAATTCCTTCAAAATTCAGTCGCGTAAGGCGATGGCTTTTTCAAGTGGGCGAGGCTGCGTCTTGATCATAGGTTGGCTCAAACGCCATGAAAAGAACAAAGCCGCATACCGACTTTTTTTACGCCCTGTGTGATCCCGATCGAGTCACTTCAGATAGCAGCGCAAAATTGCATGCCCTTGCCGTAGCACGGCATTTTTGGCCGTCGCCCTAAAATGCGTGCCATCTCTGCCTGCAAAACAGATCGTCGCGTGTAGTCATGGCGTTAAAAAAAATACCAAGTTATTGGTATTTGATCCTCTTACTCCTGCCGGTATACTTGCTCGTTGATTATCTGGTTCGATTTCCAAAATAAACCCCATGAAAAGGATATTTGCATACGCGGCCTCAGTGTTGGTGGGATCACTGATGATGTGTACCGCTGAGATGGACAATGAATTTGAGACGCTCGCACCGAAGGTACGGGAGAAATATCTAAGCAAAAAATCCGGGTCGGGCGCGTGCTACGTCGGCAAATGGAGGACGCCAAACTGTGGCGGGACGAAGACGGAAACACTGCAGTTGAACAGTGACGGCACCGGGTACCTTGCGCTTCCCGACTGCTACAACATCTGCGAAGACTTGCTCTTCCCGTTTAACTACACGGTAAACGGGAACACGATAACGCTCAACTACACCGACCCTCCGGCGATATACTGTATCGGGTTTGGCTACGAAAAACCTCCCAAGCCGAACAATGACACTTTTTCATTCACTTGTTCCGGCAACACCTTGACGACAACCTCGAACGGCTCCAAGACTTACACGAAATAAATTTAAACCGAATCGATTCAAATACCATGAAAAGATATATCAGTTTATTCCTGCTCGTGTTCGCTGGCGCTACCGTCGCAGCACAGGAACTCGCCAGCGCTCACATTAACGACGACACGGAACCCACCGAAGTCGACAAGGCGGTAGGCTATGGCACGCAGTCAAGAAACAAAATCTCTTTTGAAAAGAAAGCTTCCCGTTTCGGGTTCATCTTCGGTGGTTCGAAAGACCCAGTCAGCAACCACGATAAGTATCCCAACTACAATGAAGTCAACGCGATCGGCAACTTGAAAATATACTATGAACGCTTCGGCATGCTTGGCCTAAGCAATGAGGACGCCGGCGTTGGGTTCGACGTTAATCTGGTGCAGGGCTACGAATGGTATGGCGAAAATACGCATGGTGCTGACTGGCCGGAAATCTTTTATGGCTCGAAGGTCTTTGTCAGTGGGTATGCGTTCCGCGACTTCGACCTGAGCAACATAATCACCGTGGGCATCATGGGTGGACCTTCTATCGTAACCAACATTGTCACCACTGAGTTGGACGGCTCGAACTACGAAGGTACCGCAGCATCCCTGGGGATAGGCATCCACACCGGCCAATACATCCTGAAATACATCGGCGGCAAGGACAAGAAAAAATTCTGCCTCCGCATCGGCTTTGAACAGTACATCTCCATCAACAGCGGATTCACCGGACTGTTCGGCGCAGGATTCGGCTTTTAAACATCCACAAGCGACTGGAAAGGGATCACCGTAAGTTGATCCCTTTTTTATTGTCCTGGACGGAAGCATCGGCGTAGAGGGCCACCCAACGTTGTGTCCGCTCCCTGGTCGCCTCCGGAGAGTGCACCGGCTATTCGGAAACTGCCCGGGTCGGCCGCAAATCCACCCCCATCTTGTCGCATTCCCCTCGCACGCAATCAGGCACAGAATATTAGCTTTGTGACAAACAAACACGCCACCATGCAAAAGATCATTCCGCACCTCTGGTTCGACAAGGAGGTTAAAGCAGCGACCGAATTTTATGCCACACTCTTTCCGAACTCCGGCATCATTCGAACTTCGGTATTGCGCGACACACCTTCCGGCGACTGTGACGTCGTATCGTTCCAGCTTTGGGGACACAAGTTTATGGCGATCAGTGCCGGTCCCTACTTCAAGTTCAATCCGTCCGTGTCGTTCATGGTAAACTTCGACCCCCTGCTGTTCCGCGAAGCGGTATCGCCTGAAAAGGAAGCGCGAAAACAACTCGATACCGTCTGGGAAAAGCTCTCCGCAGGAGGTTCAGTCCTGATGCCGCTCGACAAATATCCTTTCAGCGAACGATACGGCTGGGTGCAGGATCGTTACGGTTTGTCGTGGCAACTTATTCTTACCAATCCCGACGGAGAGCCGCGTCCGCCAATCAT
>CAZIAG010000441.1:0-3755 GCA_964537375.1 uncultured Roseivirgaceae bacterium | reverse complement strand
GCTGATGTCAGGAATCGTCGGTGCCTATCACCTCGGTCGTCAAAAGAAGAAGATTGTGCATCGGTTCTTAGAACAAGTTGAAGAATGAACAATGTACCTGTCGAAGCAGGCCTCATTCTGGCCGGCATATTATTCGTGCTTGGTTTGATCAGCGTACTGATCAGACGAAACATCATCTTCATGCTGATCTCGGTAGAGATCATGCTGAATGCCGCGGGACTTGCATTCATAGTAGCAGGAGCGCGTTGGGGCCAGCCCGACGGTCAGGTCATGTTCATCTTCATTTTGACCATGGCGGCCGCGGAAGTTTCCGTGGGACTGGCGCTGATCCTTCAGCTTTACCATCAACTGAAGACACTGGACGGAGATGCGGCCAATAAGATGCGAGGTTAGAAACTATTCCGGGTGCAGAAAGCCCGGTGAATAAAACAGATCGAAACTATGGAAGGACTGCTGTGGCTGATACCTGCTCTTCCGTTGGCGGGCGCCATTATTCTGATTGCAAGCGGTGGTAATCTTCCGCGGACACTGGCCGCCTTTGTTGGTGCCGGAAGTGTGGGACTTGCCGCCGTCGTCACCCTTATGTATGGCTTTAGTTTTCTGTCAGACTCTTCGATTGTATTCACGCAGCACCTTTGGACCTGGATTCAGGTAGGGTCCTTCTCACCGGCAATAGCCTTTCGATTGGACGCGCTTTCGATGGTGTTCATATTTGTGATCACCTTCGTCGGTTTCCTCATTCATTTGTATTCTATCGAATTCATGCACGACGACGAAGGCTTCGCCCGTTTCTTTGCATATCTCAACCTTTTCGTGTCGGCGATGCTTATCCTGGTTCTCGCTGACAATCTTGTTTTGCTGTATCTCGGGTGGGAAGGCGTAGGCTTATGCAGCTACCTCCTGATCGGATTCTGGTATACAGAACCAAAAAACGGATACGCGGCACGAAAGGCCTTTATCATTACACGAGTTGGTGACACGGCGATGGCCATTGGGCTCTTCATGTTGTTCAAATCGTTGGGAACGTTAAACATCCACGAGATTCTTACCCTCGCTCCTCAGACATGGACAACCGGATCTGATGTTGCGACAGCCGTCGGCCTTCTCCTGCTGGGCGGTG
The DNA here is from genome assembly GCA_964537375.1 of uncultured Roseivirgaceae bacterium. Taxonomy (GTDB): domain Bacteria; phylum Bacteroidota; class Bacteroidia; order Cytophagales; family Cyclobacteriaceae; genus Chryseosolibacter. Next base: position 2,635 of record CAZIAG010000441.1, on the reverse strand, counting down.
CTGTTGGAAAGTCTGCTCAACTTCCCCTGCAAACGTGGCTACCCGACGCTATGGCCGGACCATCACCGGTTAGTGCGCTTATCCACGCTGCCACGATGGTAACAGCCGGTGTTTATCTCATTGCCCGTACTTACGTTATTTTCGAGCTGGCCCCCACAGCTCAACTTTGGGTCGGAATTATCGGGGCAGTCACTCTTCTCATTGCAGGATTCAGCGCGCTCACGCAGAATGATCTCAAACGCGTGCTCGCGTATTCGACGGTCAGCCAGATTGGCTATATGTTTTTGGCCCTCGGCGTAGGCGCGTGGTCGTCCGCTATTTTCCATTTCATGATCCACGCCTTCTTTAAGGCGCTGCTGTTCCTCGGTGCCGGCGCCGTTATCCTCGTACTTCACCACGAGCACGATATGTTTAAGATGGGCGGACTTCGCAAACGCTTACCCGTAATCTATTGGACATTCCTTATCGGAGCAGGTTCACTTGCAGCCCTCCCCTTTATAACGGCCGGGTTTTATAGCAAAGATCAAATCCTGTGGCTTGCCTGGGCTGGCGAGAAAGGTAATGCATGGTTCTTTTTCGCGGCGCTGATCGGTGCATTTGTAACGGCCATCTATACATTTCGTATGGTCATTCTGACATTCTTCGGAGAAGAAAAAACACACGTAGGCCATCCCGTGGGGAATCTTATCCATATTCCACTAATCGTCCTCGGCGTCCTTTCTCTCGTTGGCGGGTTTATCGAACTGCCGCACACAATTGCTCACGTCGAATTGTTTTCAAGTTTCGTCGCACCGTCTCTGCCCTCGATTGCACTCAAACCCGGCGTCCAAAGCATCGAGTGGATTGTGCAGTTGTCCGCAGCCGTCCTCTGCCTTGTCGGCGTCTACCTCGCATGGTTCTTCTATGTAAAACGTCCGGATACCCGTGCAGAGTTAAAGAGTTCGATGATTGTGCTGAACCGTTTCTGGTTCAACGGTTGGGGATTTGACACATTGTACGATACGCTGTTCGTAAAGCCGTTTGTGTTTCTATCACGGTTAAACAAAAATGATGTTATCGATCGCGTGTATGAAGCGCTGGTAAGCGTGACAACCTTCTTCCACCGGACCTTCGCTGAAACACAGAATGGTATCATGCGATGGTACATTATGGGAATTGTGATCGGCGCGATATTCGTCTTGTCGTTAGGATTATTCTTAACTTAAAACATTGTGGCTATGATCCTGGTATGGCTTATTTCGATATTGATGATCGGTGGTCTTCTTGCCTGGGTAGCGGGCAGGCGGTATCCCCCTGCGGCACGGTGGATAGCGTTGGGGTCCACGACAGCCACCCTGGCCATTTCTATCTCCTTTTGGTTGCAACAAGGTGGTCGCATCAATCTTGAGCAAGATATGTGGCTGGTCCGCTTTTCAACCGATTGGATTCCATCGTTTGGCATCGGGTTCGATCTCGCCATGGACGGCTTGAGTCTGCTGATGGTTTTGCTCACTTCGTTTCTCGGGACTCTCGCGGTGCTGACATCGTGGAAGGAAATTCAATACCGGTCTGGATTCTACTATTTCAATCTCCTATGGGTACTTGCCGGCATCACGGGCGTGTTCCTCACGATGGACCTATTCCTCTTCTATTTCTTCTGGGAAGTAATGCTGATCCCCATGTATTTCCTTATCGGGATCTGGGGCCATGAGAATCGCACCCATGCGGCCTACAAATTCTTCATCTTTACGCAGGCCAGTGGACTATTGATGTTGTTGTCCATCATGGCCTTGTATTTTATTAACCACGCCAACACGGGCACATACACTTTCAATTACTTTGAATTGCTCGGCACCTCGATGTCTGGCTCAACTGCCCGGTTGTTGATGCTCGGTTTTCTCGCCGCTTTTGTTGTAAAACTTCCGGTCATTCCGTTTCACACGTGGCTTCCGGACGCCCACTCGCAGGCTCCCACGGCAGGAAGTCTCATCCTCGCAGGTCTATTGCTCAAGACAGGCGCTTATGGCTTGCTTCGTTTTATCGTTCCATTATTTCCAGGCGCCGCTCAGGAAATCGCACCCTGGGCAATGTTTCTAGGCGTGGCCGGAATTTTGTATGGCGCTAAGCTTGCGTATTCGCAGACAGACTTCAAACGACTTGTCGCTTATACAAGTGTCAGTCACATGGGTTTTGTAGTGCTGGGCGTCTTCGCATTCAACGAGCTTGCGCTGCAGGGTGTAGTGATGCAAATGATTACCCATGGTCTAAGTACAGGTGCCCTGTTTATCCTTGCCGGTAGCCTTTATGAGCGGATACACACACGCGATATGCTCAAGATGGGAGGCTTCTGGCCTCGTATGCCTTTCATGGCTTTTGTTACATTGGTTTTCGCCATGGCATCACTTGGGTTACCGGGATTAGGAAATTTTGTTGCAGAGTTCCTTACCTTGATCGGAGCATGGCAGGCAAGCCCGGTATTGACCGTCTTTGCGGCAATCGGAGTTGTATTCGCCACAGTGTATTCACTTCGTATTATTCAAAAGATCTTCTACGAAAAGGAAGTACAAACAGAGCATCCATTGTTTGACCTTTCACTTCGGGAAAAAGTAATTTTCATTCCCATGGTGATCGTAATCATCTGGCTGGGTGTATATCC
>CAZIAG010000440.1:0-3762 GCA_964537375.1 uncultured Roseivirgaceae bacterium | reverse complement strand
GCTCAATCGCGACAACGAAGATTCTCCCGGCTGGGAATCTACGTTGCACCGGCATCAGGACCCTGAAAAGGCGCTCCAGCAAACAGAGTTGTCGGACATCCTGCAGGCTGCCCTTAAAGAGCTGAATGAAGACCAGCGGGAGGTGGTGATTATGAAGGAATATGAAGGTCTCAAGTTCCGGGAGATTGCGGAAGTACTCAATATCTCGGAAAACACAGTCAAGTCCAGAATGTATTACGGACTTGATGCGCTGAAGAAGATACTGGAACGGAAGAACATCACTAAAGATACGATCGGATATGAACTTTAAGCCTGATGAAAAAGACTGGATGGCTTACCTCTACGGTGAGCTTGAAGGAGAGGAGAGTGCGCGGATGGACCAGTACATCCAGGACAATCCCGAAGCGCGTGAAGAGCTTGCGAGCTTCCATCAACTCCGTGGACTTCTCCGTGGGGTGGAAGACAAGGAGGTAATTGCCCCGCCTATTTTCGTGGGCGATGCAAAACAGCGCACTTTCTGGAGCACACCCTACTTCCGAACGATTATCAGTATCGCGGCTTCGGTATTGCTGATCATACTGGTTGGCAAAGTTACGGGACTGCAGATGGGTTTTTCAGATAACCAGTTCGTTATCCATTTTGGTGAACCGTTGCGACCGAAAGTAGAAGAAACATACGACAAGCCAGAGCCAACGCTTACTGCGGAGGACGTTCAGCGCATGATCGACGCCACGGTGGAAAAGAACAATGCACAAGTGAGCGCTACGCTGAAGGAGTCACACCAGGCGCTGCAAGCTTCGATTCGCCAGAACCTTGAAGCCAACTCGGGTCGGATTGACAACCTGATGCGCGAAGTGTCGCTCGCGTCGCAAGAGCAGATTCGCCAATACGTGGCCAACCTGCAGGAACAAAACAACGAATTGGTCAAGGAGTACTTCAGGTTGTCGACTGCTGAGCAAAAGGATTACATCGAAGATATTCTCGTTGATTTTGCCCAGTACGTTCAACAGCAACGCGCCAATGATCTTCAGGTGGTCCAATTGGAATTGAATAACCTGAAGCAGAATACGGATGTTTTCAAGTATGAAACAGAACAAATATTGAGCACAATCATAAGCAGTGTATCGAACCCCGAATCTCTCATGGAGACAAAAAACTGACCCTCGATCACAAGAAGTTAATGACATTTAGAAGCATAGAATTATGAAAGCAAAGATGAAGTTTTGGCTAAGTGCTGTGTTGGTATTGACCATACAACTGGCCGTTGCGCAGATTGACGAAGAAAGGATGAAGCGAGACATCGAAGTGGCTGAAAATGTGCTCAGCACCCTGATCAAGAACGAGTTAAGCAAAACGCATGCATTTTTCGGTCTCGAGGTGGAAGGCACTTATCAGCCCGGATATGGCGTCACGTTACGTGTACCGAGCGACTATTCCGCGCCGTTTGTAATTTCGACAGGGGGACAACGCGGAGCAGCGGTGTATTCCTATGGGGAGGTGCCCGTAGCCGTCGACGTGCAAGGGGTAACGGAACGCAGGGATCAACAGGAGGCGATTGCCCTTCGTCGCGTGGTAGAGACACGGACAAGCGAAGCGATGGATAGTGCAAGAACGGAATACAACAAACGCGTTGTTAAAGCTGCCCAGGATTTTATTGTGGATTACGGCGACTTTATCAGCCAGTTGGCTCCCAATGAAAAGATCATCGTGACCAACCGATCGTACAACCGTTATCATCTCTTCAGAAACAAGCGCACCCACATCCAGGTGGAAGGCACAAAGGGCGATGTCACGGCGTTTCGCCAGGGCAAGCTTACTCGTGAGCAAATGTTGGGCAAGCTCACCGTGGTAAACACGGAAACGGTAGATGAGCGCGACAAGGACCTTGAACTATTAACCAGCATCTTTGACCGCCTCTACCGCGCTGACCTGTCAACTACATTTTTCACGGACGGCAACCTTTACTATGAACGACTCAAGGACTACGGGGCTGTTGTGTACATGCAGGTTTATAGCAGTCGCGGCGTTGAAGAAGTTCGCGTAATGCCCACACTGGGCAACCTACAGCTAACAGAAGAAGAGCGCAACAAGAAGGTGGTCGAGCTCTATCCGAAATTTGAAAGGGAGCTGATCGAGAACATCCTGGAATACGGACGACGCATGCAGACCTTGAAGCCTGAAGAGACCCTCGTCTTTAATGTAATGCTCACCAAATGCCAGGGCTGCGGCATTCCATCTACACTCGAGGTGTCCGTCAGTGGGGCAGTATTAAAGGACTACGACGCCGGCAAAATGGATAGAAGCGCGGCGATCAGCAAGTTTTCCGTCAAAAAGGGACCGAAACAATGAACGAAACCCCTAAAAAAGGCGTTGAAGCTTAGGGCGTTGGCGAAGCAAAAGCAGACCGATTTACTTCGCCAACGCCCTGATTTTACACTACAGGGGCGGGCATTATTCGGATGGTCGACCCGGATGTAACCAAAACTCTACTTTTGAGTATAAATCAGATAATAACCTGTTTGCGAAAAAAATATGAAAAGAAACCTCATTATCGGTGGCGGTTTGGTGGCTGTGGTCCTGGTGGCCTTCATCTTCATGGGAGGAAATAAGTCCGGCGAAATTGCCGACATTCTTACGACCGTAAAGCGGGGCCCGTTCAAGGTTGAGATTGAAACCACCGGCGAACTGGAAGCCAAGAACTCGGTGAAGATTCAGGCGAATTCCAGTATTCGCGACTTCCGAATCTGGAACGTGACGATTCAAAGCATGGTGGATGAAGGTACCATCGTCAAGAAGGGTGATTGGGTGGCGACTCTCGACCGTTCCGATTTTCAGAACAGGTTCAACGACAAACAAATCGAACTGGACAAGGAAAACGCCGAATATGTTCAGACCCAGCTTGACACGACCCTGGAACTCAGGGAAGCGAGGGATCAGCTCATCAACCTGAAGTTTGCCGTCGAGGAGAAGAAGATTATCTATGAGCAGTCGCAGTTCGAACCCCCCGCTACCATCAAACAGGCAGAAATCAACATGCAGCGTGCAGAGCGTGAGTACGCACAAGCGCTGGAGAATTACAAAATCAGGAAGCGCAAGAACGCCGAAAAGATGAAGGAACAGGCGGCCGAGTTGAGGAAGGTGCAGTCGGAGTACAATGCGATGATGGAGGCGATGAAGACCTTCACGATCCTGGCACCGGAAGACGGGATGGTCATTTATCACAAAAATCCGTGGGACGGAAGACCGATCAAGGCCGGTTCGCAGATCAACCTTTGGGAACCCACCGTGGCAACATTGCCCGACCTGACGCGCATGATTTCAAAGACTTACGTCAACGAAGTTGATGTCCGCAAAGTAAAGGTCGGCCAGAATGTGGAAATCGGGTTGGATGCCTACCCGGACAAGAAGTTGACCGGCGTGGTGACCCGGGTGGCCAACGTAGGCGAGCAACGCCCAAACACCGATGCCAAGGTTTTTGAGGTTACTGTTGAAGTTAACGGTACGGATCCGGCAATCAGGCCGTCCATGACGACCAGCAATAAGATCATCACCAGCCTGAAAGAAGATGCACTGTTTATCCCTCTCGAATGCCTGCACAGCCACCTCGATTCGATCACCTACGTGTTCAAGAAAGAGGGGCTCGCGATCAAGAAGCAGGAGGTGATGATCGATGAACGGAACGCAAACGACGTTGTCATCCTGGCAGGGCTGGCCGAAGGGGACCAGGTCTACTTGTCAATTCCTTCAGGCCAGGAGGATAAA
>CAZIAG010000439.1:0-3768 GCA_964537375.1 uncultured Roseivirgaceae bacterium | reverse complement strand
CCTCCAGTGATCATTAGCTGCAACCCGGGGATAACGGGCAATACGGCAGACACAAACCCGGGACCGAGCACGGAGCCTGGAAATATTTTGATCACTTCGGCGCCATGATCCCTGGCCAGGGCAATTTCCGTCACCGTCGCGCAGCCCGGGATCCAAAGCTTCTCGTGTTGATGACACACGTCGGCCGTCTCCGGTTTCACAACTGGAGATATGATAAAGTCCGCACCTGCAAGGATAAATCTTTCAGCCGTGGCGCCGTCCATCACCGTACCGATGCCCAGTACAAGGTCCGGGAAACGATCGGCGCGCGCTTCCAGCAGGTGGCGAAACACATCAAAAGCGTTTTCACGACGGTTAGTAAACTCGAAGACCCGCACACCACCGTGATACGCTGCCTCCAGTACCTGCGACGCCTGCTCAGCGTCTTCATGGGTGAACAACGGGACCAATCCCGTCGCCCGCATCGTATTAATAATATGTTCCTTACTGAAAGTCATCATCTCAACAACTTGCCAATGTTCTCTCCCTTGACCAAAGTTTCAATCTCGGCGACGGACGCCAGGTTCACATCGCCTTCAACCGTATGCTTCCACGCACATGCAGCGGCGGCGAACTCCAGCGTGTCCTTATCCGATTTACCCGACAACCAACCGCAGATAAGCCCCGCCATAAACGCGTCGCCGGAACCGACCCGATCAACCACGTGAGTAAGGTCGTAGCTCGCTGAGCGAAGCAAGTCCTTGCCGTCAAAAAGTTTTGCCGAAATCCTGTTGTGCGAAGAATTGATTGACTCGCGATTGGTCTTGGCAATCCTCGTAATATTCGGGAACGCTTTCACCGCTTTCGTGCAGCTCTCTTCAAACGAATCACCGCGTATACCCAGACAGTTATCCAGGTCTGTGGAGCCCGCCACAAGTATATTCGTGTGACGAACCAATTCCGGCATTACATCCCGGGCCGCCTTCCCGTATTGCCAAAGATTGCGACGATAGTTAATGTCGCCCGAGACCGTCACTCCCTTTTTTTGTGCCACCTTCACGGCCTCGAGACAAGCATCTGCTGCGCCCTGCGAGATCGCCGGAGTAATGCCGGTGTAGTGAAACCAGGACGCACCCTCGAGCACGTTGTTCCAATCAACGTCATCCTTCTGAATATGTGCGAACGCAGAATCAAAACGATCATAGATCACCCGCGACGCACGGTGGATGGCACCATTTTCGAGAAAATACAACCCCATCCGTTGTGGCCCGTAAACAATAAATGAGGTATCGACCCCCACACCTGCGAGCGCCTTGACACCGGCCCTGCCAAGGTCGTTATCTGGAAAACGTGTGACGTGTGTAGCGGGAATGCCGAACTGGACCAGCGACGCGGCAACGTTGGCTTCGGCCCCGGCGTAGTTTACATTGAAGGACGTCGCTTGTGTAAAACGACTAAATCCCGGCGTGGAAAGCCGCAACATGATCTCTCCAAAGGTGACTGCTTTCTTGTTGGCCATAGATGCGATCGGTTAAAGGCAGCAGGCGACCAATTTACGGCGGACCACCAGATTTCTTTGTCGGATACAGCAGTCTTTTTCGGAAAGTTTTGAGATATGGGAAAATCATAAAAATCCGTTATTTTATGCAATCGATTGCGCCAGAAAGGGCTTTTATTGAAATGTCAAATAGATTTCTGAAAATTCACCCCGCCGATAATGATTTTGTAGCACTTAGTGATTTAAAGGCCGGCGAAACGCTCGGCGTCAACGGCACGTCCATCCAATTGAAGCACGACGTTCCAGCCAAACACAAGTTCGCCGAGAAAGACATGGTCGCCGATGAAAGAATAATCATGTACGGTGTACTCGTCGGCAAGACGACTCAACCGATACCGGCCGGTACTCCCATCGGAACGCATAATGTCAAACACCAGGCCTCCGATTACGACCGCAAGGTGGGCACCTTCACCTGGAAAGCTCCCGACATTTCTCGTTGGAAGGATAAAATCTTTATGGGTTATCACCGCGACGACGGTCAGGTCGGAACAGCCAACTATTGGATCGTCGTACCGTTGGTGTTCTGTGAAAACCGAAACGTCGACACCATCCGACATGCGTTTGAAGAAGCGTTGGGTTTTGCCCGGCGTGATATGTACAAGATCTTTGTCGAAAGGATGGTCCAGTTGTACCGCGATGGCAAGACGGCGGAAATTGCTTCGCTTGACTTGCAGGCCAAGGGAACCACACCTGCGTCCACGCTCTTTTCAAACATCGATGGGTTGAAATTCCTTACGCACGACGGCGGGTGCGGAGGCACGCGACAGGACTCCGAGGCGCTTTGCGCATTGCTTGCCGGTTACATTCACAACCCCAACGTCGCGGGGGCGACGGTATTAAGCCTCGGTTGTCAGAATGCACAGGCCGGCATCCTTCAGGATAAACTCAACGCCCTCGGTGCTCGCAAACGCGTCATCGTCCTTGAGCAACAAATGGAAGGCACCGAACAGGAACTCCTTGCACGTGCAATGCGCGAAACATTTCTCGCCCTAGTAGAAGCAAACAAGATCGCTCGCAAACCGGCGCCGTTGAGTAAACTGGTGGTCGGACTTGAATGCGGGGGGTCCGATGGATTTTCAGGAATTTCTGCCAACCCCGCGATAGGTCACACCTCCGACCTCATCGCTGCCCTCGGCGGCGCGTCGGTGCTATCGGAATTCCCTGAGCTCTGCGGTGTCGAAGAAGAACTAATCAACCGTTGTGTGGATGACGTTATTGCCGACAAGTTTATTTACCTGATGCGGACATATTCCCGCGCAGCGGTGGCGGTAGGCTCCGGCTTCGACATGAATCCTTCGCCGGGCAACATCAAGGACGGCTTGATCACCGACGCGATGAAGTCGGCAGGGGCCGCAAAGAAGGGCGGCACCTCTCCGATTACCGATGTGCTCGACTACACGGAATATGTTGCTAAGCCCGGGCTAAACCTCCTCTGCACGCCCGGCAACGATGTCGAGAGCACGACAGCCATGGCCGGATCGGGTTGCAATGTAATGTTGTTCACAACAGGGCTCGGTACACCTACAGGTAATCCGGTTGTACCCGTAGTGAAACTTTCTTCAAACTCACAACTCGCACAAAAGATGCCCGACATCATCGACATTGATTGTGGTCCCATCATCGCTGGGGAAAAGTCCATCGAACAAATGGGCGGCGAGATTCTCGATTTCATCATCGACGTCGCCAGCGGAAACCGGAAAACAAAAGCCACGCTTCTCAATCAGGATGATTTCATCCCCTGGAAACGAGGCGTGAGCCTGTAACTCCGACTCCTTTATCACTCCGTCGGGACTAGACTAAAGCCCAGGGCGACAAGATGCAAGGGGACAAGGGCCAGAATGTCTCCGCGTTGAGTTCACGCTCTACCCTTACCCTAAGGGCCGCACGAGCAGACCCCGCTCATCGTACCGACTTTATTTGTGGCGAAAAATTTTCTGCTCACTCCAGGCTTCAGGTGATAGAGAATGGAGAATAGAGAATGCTCTCCAAACATCGGCGCAATGATCACCATGCCGGATGAACAAAACCCTGCGCCTTGGGATTTGAAGACCCAGAATGTCTACGCTTTGGGTTCATCCTCTACCCTTGCCCTGAAGGGGAGCACGAGCAGACCCCGCTCATCGTGCAGACTTTATTTGTGACGAAAATGTTTTCGGCTCACGCAAGCCGCCCGATGATAGAGAATGCTCTCCAAACATCGGCGCAATGATCACCATGCCGGATGAACAAAA
>CAZIAG010000438.1:0-3772 GCA_964537375.1 uncultured Roseivirgaceae bacterium | reverse complement strand
GCTGTGACCGTCGGGGGTGACCATCATCGCGACTTCCACGGCCTGGTTACCCAGTCCCGTTACGCGACCTGCCCACTCTCCTTCAATCATACCGCGGCCTTCGAGCTTCAGGCCGATCTCTTCGAAAAATGCGACGGCATCATCGAGGGACTCCACCACGATCCCGACGTTATCCATTCTTTTCAATTTGGTGTTCGCCATTGTTTTGTCCGTTAAACTAGAAAATGAATTACGCATCAAATTACCGACAGGCCGTTCAATCACAAATGCTTTCTCGCAAAATGACTTCGGCGTTTGATTGATGGGGCGCCTGGGCTTCTTGTCCGTGTATTTTGACGTTGAACGCTGCTGAGCTCGGGTCCCTTGAATCTTGGGCCTTGAAATTTGAACCTTGAGCCGGGTTCTCCGGGGTTCCCAGAATTCAGTCGTTGATAATCCTTTGAAATTATCACAACGTAACGTATATTCGATAGCCGAAAGCCCATCAATTTCGCGTGACAACAAGCCGCGGAAGGTGGGCTTTTGGCTTTGGTGGCTGCGGCGTTGTGCGATCCTTCCTTTCGTCAAAAGTCGAACCCCGTATGATAAACCTCACCATCCTCGACGTAGTAATCTCGCTTTTACTCGTCTTCTTTATCCTCAGCACGATCACGTCAAGCCTGCTGGAAGTGGCGAACTCGCTCTTCGGCAAAAGCACGCGTTCAAAGCTGTTGTATGATGCGCTTTCGAAAGTCTTCAACGACCGCCACAACAAAAACTGGTGTGAAGAGATCTACCAACACCCGTTGGTGGAGGCATCGAAAAAAGATTTCAAAAGCCTCCCCGCCTACATCGACCCCAAAACATTCTCGGCGGCGTTGGTCGACACATTCACCAAGGAAAGCAGGAAGCTCTCTATCGAGTACAAGGACGGGAAGCCTGTCGTACACGAAAGCGTCAGTGTTGGTCCCAATGCAATGGACGATTTCACCAGCGCAGTGGCAAGGATGAATGCCAGCGACGTGAAGCTGTTGATGCAATCCTTCCTGGCCAATTCAACCGCGGGCGATATACACTCGCTCAAGGCGAACATCGAAAACTGGTTCAACGGATACATGGACCGCGTCACGGGTTGGTATAAAAAGAAAATTCAGAAACGGCTTTTTATCATCTCCGCCATCATGACGATTGCCCTGAACATCGATGCACTCAAACTGACCGAAACCTTTTGGAGAGACGACAACCTGAGGGCGACCATGGTACAGCGGGCAATAGAGCTCTCGGCGGACGATGAAATAATGAAAAAGTGCCAGGGCGAAAACGGCGAAGTCGACATCGAATGCAGTTTGCGTGTAGCCGATTCGCTTTATCGTGAAATGAAAACAATGAGTCTTCCTATCGGATGGACAGACTCCGCGCCCACGTCTGTAAACGGTGGAAGACACGGCAAAGAGTGCAAATTCTTCTGGAGATTTTGTATCCCCATCGTCGGACATCACATCACTCCATTGACCCTCCTGGGATGGCTCATCACCACTTACCTGGCGGCACAGGGCGCACCGTTCTGGTTTGAACTCATCAACCGGTTCGTCAACATCCGCGGCAACGGCGCCAAACCAAAACAAAATAAAGACGACCACTAATCCGCCCGGTGTATGTTCAATTGCCACGTCCATATCTTCAACATCAAGTGTGTTCCCAACCGCTTCTTCGGACTACCCCTCGCGCGAGCCCTCGGCTATCCGCATATCAGCCGCGGTGTGGCGATGGTGTTGAGCAAACTCATCTTCTTTTCGAAGAATGACCCGCTCGACAAACTATCCAGCATGCTTACCATCGGTGCCGAACGCAGGCAGAAGGATATCTTTACGCTGCTGGTCGACAAATACGCGGGCTATCCACCGACACGGTTCGCTGCCCTTACCCTGGACATGGAATTTATGGGCGCGGGCGACTCCGTCAACAACTACATTTCACAACTGGATGAAGTCGCCCGGGCAAAGGCGGAATTCCCAAATGAGTTGATCGCATTCATGTCGGTAGACCCACGTCGGCCACAGGTGGATGTTCTTGCCCGGCAGTACATCCCTCACCAGGGATTCTCGGGTATCAAGCTGTATCCGGCCCTTGGGTTCTTCCCGTTCGACCCGGCGTTGCGACCGATCTATGAACTCGCCGCTGAACTCGAGTTGCCTATCGTTTCCCATTGCGACATCGGCGGCATTTTCTACCGCGGCACCTACACCACGCGTCAGTTGAAGCCATCGACGATGAATGGTACAACCCTTGACTACACCGCAGACCAAAAGAAGAAGAACAAACATTTCAAGGACCACTTCACCAATCCTGAGAATTTCCGCGAGGTGCTGATGACGAAAAGACAGGTTACGGATGCAGTCACTGGTGAGGAAAAAACGGAGTACCCGTTCAAAAATCTCAAGATCTGCCTGGCGCACTTCGGGGGTAGCGAAATGATACTGGGTAAAAAATGTTCGATAACCCCGAACAATTGGTACGACTCGATAAAGCAAATGATGAAAGAGTTCCCGAACGTCTATGCCGACATCTCCTACACCTTGCACAACAAGAAGGTGTGGAAAAAGCTGGTTGACGACCTGAAAGATCCAGTGATTCGCGACCGGATTCTGTTCGGAACAGATTTTTACATGACCATACGCGAAAAGACGGAAGAGCGTCTGATCGAAGACTTTAGAAACAAGTCAGGAATCTCCCCCGAAGATTTCGAACACATCAGCGTGGTTAATCCACGTCGATTCCTCTCCACCACTTTCTACAAACCCTAAAGCAGCATGGCTGATTCGAACTTCGCCGATTTGCATTGTCACCCTCATTTCAGGGCGTTCAATTTTCTCAGGAATTCGCGTCATCGTTTCGGTCCGCGTTATCACCCCTGGACGGTCATACTCTCCAATTTCAAACAGCAAAGCGGTGGAGGACGGGGGTTCAGCTACTCCCAATGCGACCTCGTTAAACTGAAGAACGGGTGTGTCAGGGTTGTGTTCGCCTCCCTCTACCCTTTCGAGAAAGGCTTCTTCCAGGGTGGGGGCAAGATCGACGGACAATTTGTTCAAAAGGCAGCCCGCGCATTGGATAAAGCCGTGCTGCCAGGTGTTGCATTCCGGGCCCTGGTAAAACCAATATTGTCTTCAGAAGAAGGCGTTACGAGCGCGAAGGACTATTTTCAATCGCTGCTCATGCGCATGCCGGTCGACCGGATCAATTTTATCCAGTCTTCGAAATACGACTATTTCGACGAACTCCAGGAAGAGTACAATTTCCTCGTCAGCCGCTCCGGTGTGGAAACGGAAGGCGAAGTATTCGGCCCCTGGTTGAAGCGCGCCACCTGGAAACTCTTCCACAGGATCCGGTTGTCGGGGAAGAAAGGTGAAGAGCTGAGGAAGTCGACCGAGGGCAAAGGCACCTACGTCGTTGCCCGCTCCTGGAACGACGTCAACAAAGCCATGGCGGACGGGCACATGGCATTCATCGTCACCATCGAAGGTATGCTTGCCCTGGGCACCGACCGATACCTGAGCGACGTGATGAAGCGTATCGAGATGATCAAGAAATGGGACTTCCCTGTCTTCTTCATCACGTTCGCACACCATTTCAACAACAACCTCTGCGGCCATGCCCGCAGTTTGCCGACCGAGGCCAGGTTGTTTTGTAACCAGGAGCAGGGAATGCACGCACCGTTCTCTGCGTTGGGCATCGCTGCCGCACGATATCTTCTTAGCCTTGACGAAAACAACGTAAGGCGTGATACCCTGGG
>CAZIAG010000437.1:0-3773 GCA_964537375.1 uncultured Roseivirgaceae bacterium | reverse complement strand
GCTAAGGTTTCCGGAAGGAATGGCATGCCGTTGCGAACCGGCAAAAGCCAGGTGACTAGCGGAGATGACACGAATTTATCCCAACAAAGGTCCGGGGTTGTGACTGACAGTCCTTCAGATGCACTATGATCGCCTCGATAGACTAGAGTTCTGGGAGCTGCGAGTAAAGGTCCTTCTGAGGCGCGTTCGAACGGCAAGGGAGACGCGGAGTTTGCCAACGGCGCACTTAAGGGCGAACGGAAACGTTCTTAACCACATAGCCAAAATGCGCCAAATGTAAGGATGCCGAAAGCAGGCGTGCGCTTCCATTAGCAATTTGCGCACCCTGGCAAATTCATTCCTTCCTACCAGTCCTTGGTAAATAAGATCCAAATGCTTGAAGAGATAAACTTGCATGATCTCGTGATATTTGTCTTGGAACTGTCTATTTATCGCTTCAGCAAATTTCCTTGCTTCACGAAACTTTCGTTCTGCAGAAGCTCCAGTCCAGCCGCCATGTTCATGGTGGCGGTAGACAGACAAGCTCTCATGGACATAGCCGACGGGGCCCTTGTCGGCGCAATTTGCTAATATTATGGCGTCTCCTCCTAAGAGATCCATTCCCCAATGAGGGACTCGATCGAGCTCTCGACGGACACAGTAAGTGGATAGGTGGACGAAATAGCTTTCAAATAGGTCTTCAAAAGAATATGAATCCTTTACGAACGGGGGTGCAAGGATTCCCGAAATGCTCGATTCACTGTTCCGAAGAGTTTCGGACCTTCCACCGCACATCGAATATGTAGGATTTGCATCGAGCAGCTGGACTTGTAATGCAAGCTTCCTCGGATGAATCCAATAATCATCACCTTCACAAAAGGCCAGATACTTACCCCGAGCCATAAAGCGGGCGTATATCCCTTGAAACTTTCCGGTAGGTTTCTCCAAAATGGGGATATTATTCTGTCGGCTATGCAGGAAAAGTCTGATTCTGTCAGGGTATTGCTTTGCGTACTCAATACATATTTCCCGGGTTCCATCAGTGGATTCATCATCACTTACGAGGATTTCGAAGGCGAAAAGGACTTCTTGGGAGAGTATACTATCTAAGCATTGTCGAATAAACGAAACATGCTGGTAGGTATTCACCAGAACCGATACAGTTGGCTCAGGAACGCTCTGAGAAACCTGATTGGGATACTCTTCAACGGGCACCCTTTGATACTTATCAATGAATTGTTCAAAAGTCATTGAAGCAGCGTTCCTAGAGTGAGTGGGGATGACCTCCCGCACGAGTGGCAAATTTGCCCACGATAATTCAGTGCTCGTCGCAGCCGTGAGAGTCGGTATGGTGTCAGCAAATGAATGTTGCGAGGTAAGGTCAAGTGCGAACGAGGCTTTGATTGTCGCGCCCGCATTCACACCTCTTTCAAAAGGCATGAGCGTTGTTGTATGGACTCGTTTACCAGTTGCCAGGAATGATCAATCATAACACTGCAATAATCTAAGGGAGGAGTATTCGGAGTTTTGAAGAAATTTGATCCTGGTACGTCAAAGAACAAGGCATTTGATATTTGATCGGCTTGGCCGCAATCTGCATCCATTGTAATTGCTATACGATAGCGATTTGGAGGAAATGGGCAACTTGGAATCCGGCAGCGAATCTCACCTTGTGATCCAATGTTCTTTAGTGAGAATCCTTGAAGGCGATTATTGATGCAGGTTACTGGGATGCCCTTGCTATTAATAATGACAATGGTAAGAGTGCCTTCGGCTAGTTCCCCGGGATTCTGGTAGGTGAGTACAAGGGTCATCGCCTCCCCGGCCATTATAGTATTGGTTGGTTGATCTCGACTGTCGAGCAATGCTGCGCCAGTAAAGAGAAACTTGCCCGAGCCGCTACGATGTGGATTGCTTTTGGTGAATGCTATTGCCGAATCTTCCTCCATAGCCCCAAGATATTTTTGAATAACTGTTTCCGAGGGGCCATCGAGAGTAATGCGGCCTTTAGCTAAAACGATGGTTCGAGAACAGAGCTGCTGTACCGACGCCATGTTATGGCTGACAAATAAGACTGTTCGACCTTGGCCAGCGACTTCACGCATTTTTCCAAGGCATCGGTTCTGAAAGTCGAAATCTCCGACAGCGAGGACTTCGTCGACAATAAGAATGTCGGGGTCCATGTGTGCAGCTACTGCAAATCCAAGTCTGACACGCATGCCTGACGAATAGCGTTTAACCGGGGTATCGATGTGCTTATCAATTCCCGAGAACGCGACTATTTCATCGAATTTCTTGGCTACTTCGCGGCGCTTCATCCCCAGGATGGCACCATTGAGGTAGGTATTCTCACGTCCGGTCAATTCCGGGTGGAAGCCTGTCCCTACCTCAAGAAGGCTTGCGAAACTACCTCGCATAGTAATCCGGCCTGAGGTCGGTTCAGTGATTCGGCTGAGAATCTTGAGTAAAGTCGATTTTCCCGCACCGTTTCTACCGATTACGCCCACAACTTCTCCCGGCATCACCTTGAGCGAAACATTACTGAGAGCCCAAAACTCTTTTGGATCGGTTACAGTATCGGGACGTGGTTCCCCCCGTCGAGCGGCTTCACGAGCAATCTTCCTGAGGCGACGTTCTTGAAAGTAGCGTTCTAGCTCTTCTTTAAAGGTAGTCGCTCCGATCTGCCCTAGGCGGTAGACTTTAGAGATGTTTTCGACTTGAATAATCGGCTGGGACATAGAAAGGGAGGAGAGCCAGAACGCTGCAGAATTAGAACTATCTGCGAGTAGGCACTTTTCTAAACGGTATCTGCGAAGGTTCGTTCGGTGCGCTGAAAAAGCATCAAACCAGAGAGGAAGATGACGATGGACATGCCGAGGGACGTGATATAAAATGGCATTGAAACGGTACCGGTTCCCAAGAGAACTAGTTTGAATGCTTCAACGACGGAGGTCATCGGATTTAGCGCAGCTGCCCATCGTAGGACATCTGGAATTTGAGACAGCGGCCAGATGACTGGTGTTGCATACATCCAAATCTGAATCAAGAACTGCTGGAGCATTTGAAAATCTCTATATTTTGCGGTAAGAGACGAAAGCCAAAAGCCAACGCCGAGAGCAAGCATGCCAGTATGCAGAAGGAGAAGGGGTACGAGCAATGCCTGCCAGTTGATAGTGAGAAGTTCACCCGCGTCTGTGAAGAAGTAAAAATAAAGAAAGAACCCTCCAAACGTCAAAAATTGTATGCCAAATGCAAAGAGATTCGATATCGCAACTGACAGAGGAAGAATCACGCGGGGGAAATAGATCTTGGTGAACAAGTCGGCGTTGGTGGTGAAAGTTGCGCCAGTGCTAGCTAATATTTGCGAAAAATAGCTCCAGCCGAGAAGACCACAGAGGTAAAAGAGTGCGGCCGGCAGTCCGTCGGTCGGAATCCGGGCGACCTTGCTAAAGATGAGCGTGAAGATCAGCGTCATCATCAGGGGTTGGATAACGAACCACGCGGGTCCTAAGATTGTTTGCTTGTATTTGACGACAAAGTCGCGACGTACAAGGAGATATAGAAGGTCACGCTTTTCTAGGACGCTTCGCCAGTCGATGTACAGCCAGCGTCGGTTGGGCTCGATGATAATCTCATGGGCGCTTAGTTTGGTTTGAGGAGAACTCATCTGGAGGTCCGGGAGTCTGACTGATTTTGGGTGTAGGAGGGCGATCAGCCATGGAACCCGTTTGTCTGGTTTTCGGCTTTCGGTTTGCCGATGCCGTGGGCGTCGAAACCGAGGTTTCGGAGGGCTG
>CAZIAG010000436.1:0-3784 GCA_964537375.1 uncultured Roseivirgaceae bacterium | reverse complement strand
GATGGGGCCCGCGCTGTTTTCCGCGGTTGTTGTGTTCAGCTTTGATGAATCACATCCCACTATAAGGCCCAAAAGCAGGAATACCAGTAGACAATTCTTCATATCGGTGAGTTAGCGGTTAAACAGGTCACTTTTTTACCTCGTAGCAGATAAAAATATCAATCAGTTGGAATTTTCTGTAATATTTTTTGTTTTAGTGGGCAACCTATAATTTTGCGAATCTTTTACCAAACGGAGGATACAAATGGCTAAGAAAAAGACACCTGCCAAATCACCGAAAAAGGCAGCTAAAGTGAAGAAGACGACGGCGAAGAAGAAGAAAGCTCCTGTGAAAGCGAAGGCCAAAGCGAAAAAGACCGCAAAGAAGGTGGCAACGCCGAAAAAAGCGGCTCCGAAGAAGGCCGTCGCCAAAAAGGCGTCAAAGACTCCCAAAGCAAAGGCTCCTAAAAAGACAGTGAAGAAGGAGGTGAAGAGTGTGGCCATCCGCAAAGCCGCTCCTTCGGACAAGAAGACTGTTGATATCAAAGCAATTGTTCAAGGCAGCAATCAGGCGGCCGCTGCGGCCAAGGTTGCGCAGAATGCGCAACTGAACTTTTTCCAGATGCCGAATCAGCGCCCCATTGCTCACAAGCCGGCTAAACCGTCAACGCATCCTGAGGATAAGACCAGGTACTCTGAAGAAGAGTTGCGCGAGTTTGAGCAACTGATCATCCAAAAGCTTGAGAAGGCTCGTGAGGAATACCGGATCCTCAAGGATACGCTGAATCGCAACAACGATGAAGGCACGGACTCCACTTCGGGTGGCAATACCAAAGTGCTGGAGGATGGTGCTGAGACTGCAGAAAAGGAAAACCTCAGCCAGTTAGCGGCTCGTCAACAGAAATACATCACCAACCTTGAAAATGCGCTGGTGCGAATCAAGAACGGTACCTACGGTATCTGTTCGGTGACGGGTAAGCTGATCTCGAAAGAGAGGCTGATCGCAGTTCCCCACACAACCCAGAGCATCGAGGCGAAACTCATGCAGCAGGATTGAGCGCGTGGACGGACGGGAAGGTCCATTTTTTTAATATGAAATATGGTCATTCTCGGGAGGTTAAGTAGTTCCTCGCGCGGAATGACGAGAGGTTGAAACAGGATAGTTGATCTAAATCGAAACCAACTTGGATTTTCTACAGAATCACATTGAAGCTCTCATCTTTTGTTCACCGGCGCCGATAAAGCTGGCGGATATTAAGGCGTGTCTTACGGAAATGTTCAATGCCGACGTGCCGGAAGAAGATATCCTCGGAGCTATTCAGCGACTGGAGCAGAGGTACGCATCGGATGAGTATGCGTTTCAACTGTTCAAGGCTGCCGGCGGATATCAGTTTTTGACGAAGCCGGCGTACCAGGCGAGCATCAGCATCTTGCTGAAGCAGCAGTCGAAGAAAAGGCTTTCCACTTCAGCGATGGAAACACTTTCGATCATCGCTTATAAGCAACCGATCTCGAAGACGGAGATTGAAAATATTCGCGGTGTAAACTGCGACTATGCCGTTCAGAAACTGTTGGACAAGGGTTTGGTTGAGATCACCGGAAAAGCCGACACCATTGGTCGCCCGATGCTGTACGGAACCACGGCAAAGTTCATGGAGTATTTCGGTATCGACGACCTGTCGGAACTGCCTACCCCGAAGGAATTCACTTCTGAAGTGAATACGATCGGAGAAAACATCGAGACCAAGGAAGACGACAGCAAACAGCCCGATGCCGAGGCGTAACAAAAGCGGCGGCTCATCCTCAGGCCGAAGGAGAGCAACCGGATTATCCTCACCGCGCAGCAACGATCGTCGCACAAAACCTTCCCGCGAAGATAGCAAACGAGGACCGTCTTCGCGCGGCAAGCAACGTCCAGGAAAACCGGGACGGACGACGGCAGAAGATCGAAGGGGCTTTTTCAACCGCACAAAGAAACGAGCCGGTAAGACACAATCCTCCACAGCTGCGGCGCCCGTCCAAAGTGAGAAAATCCGGCTAAATCGGTTCATCGCGAACAGCGGCGTTTGCTCGCGAAGAGAAGCGGACGAGTTGATCGCAATGGGACTCATTTCCGTCAACGGCAAGACGGTCACGGAAATGGGATATAAGGTAAATCCCGGCGATGTCGTTCGGTACGAGAACCGGGTCCTTCGCGCAGAGAAGCCAGTCTATGTGTTGATGAACAAACCCAAGGGGTATTTGACCACCACGGACGATCCCCAGGAAAGAAGGACGGTGATGGAAATCATCGGGTCGGCCGTAAAGGAGCGCATCTACCCCGTGGGCAGGCTTGACCGGAATACGACGGGCCTACTGCTGTTGACCAATGATGGTGACCTGGCTAAAAAGCTGATGCACCCATCGCATAACGTTAAGAAGATTTATAAAGTCACCCTGGATCGCCCGCTGACAAAAGCGGATTTCCAACGAATATTGGAAGGAGTGAAACTAGAAGAGGGCCGCGCAGTGGTCGATGATCTCGCAGTTGTCTCAGACGACGGCAAGACCGTTGGATTGGAGATACACATCGGCTGGAACCGCGTGGTACGGCGAATCTTTGAAACCCTGGGCTATGAAGTGATGCGCCTGGATCGCACCGTATATGCCGGGCTCGACAAGAAAGACCTTCCACGAGGTCACTGGCGCTTTCTGAAGAATGAGGAGATCGTCTGGCTCAAGCACTACAAGTGATCCGTCCGTCAAAATCACTGATTTTATCCTTGTAAATCCTGTTTCTACTGATCTATTTTGAGGTATGACAAGACCTCACCCGGATACCATTCCCTCCGCTTACAAGCATTATGTTGAAAATGTCATTCACCTTGATGTCCTGGACGCATTGAAACAAAGTTCAGCGGAAATGCTCGCCCTTGTACGCTCCATTCCCGAAGAGAAAGGACTCCACCGATATGCAGAAGGCAAATGGACAATCAAGGAAGTGCTCAATCATCTGCAGGATGTAGAACGAGTGATGGCGTATCGTGCCTTGCGGTTTTCGCGAAATGACAAGACTGATCTGCCCGGTTTCGAAGAGAACGATTATGGGCCGGAGGCAAACGCACATGCGCGTACGATTTCGCAGCTCGCCGACGAAATGGAACGCCTTCGTCGATCCACCCTTGATCTGTTTTCAAGCTTTTCGGAGGAAATGATGCAAAGGCAGGGAACAGCGAACAAGAAGAATGTATCGGTGCTGGCCTTAGGCTACATCATTGCCGGTCATGAAGTTCACCACTTCAAGTTGTTCAACGAACGATATCTGAAGGGATGACACGAATAGCGATCAGCTGTGCATGCCTGTTAGTTGCGCTCTCCGCATGCTCACCCCTTTCAAAAAAGTCACTCACAAAACGTTTTCGCGGGATTGAGGAACGTTTGCATGACCACACAGGCTTCATGCTTTACGATCCGGGGAAGAAAAGGACGATTTATGAGTACAACTCGGCGACCTATTTTACGCCCGCCTCGAACACGAAGATATTCACACTATACGCTTCGCTGAAAATACTTGGCGATTCTATACCCGGCCTTCGCTATATCGAGCGAAATGATTCCCTCATTTTTTGGGGAACCGGGGATCCGTCGTTTCTGTATAAGAACGTTTACAACGACAGTACCGTCTTTAGCTTTTTAAAGAATCACCCAAAGCCTCTTTACCTTTCAACGGCCAATTTTCAAGCAGAAATGTTCGGACCGGGTTGGGCGTGGGACGACTACAATGACTACTACTCTGCAGAGCGGTCCGGATTCCCGATCTACGGGA
>CAZIAG010000435.1:0-3788 GCA_964537375.1 uncultured Roseivirgaceae bacterium | reverse complement strand
CATGAAGATCGCCGTGTACGACCTCGGTGGTGGTACGTTCGATATTTCTATCCTGGAGCTGGGCGATGGTGTGTTCGAAGTGAAGTCGACTAACGGCGATGTGCACTTGGGGGGTGACGACTTCGACCAGCGTATCATTAACTGGCTTGCTGACGAGTTCAAGAATGATGAGAACGTCGACCTGCGCAAAGACCCAATGGCTTTGCAGCGTCTTAAGGAAGCTGCTGAGAAAGCGAAGATCGAGTTGTCGAGTTCACAGGAGACAGAGATCAACCTTCCGTATATCACCTCGATCGACGGCGTACCGAAGCACCTGGTGAAGAAGTTGAGTCGTTCGAAGTTTGAACAACTTGTCGATGATCTGGTGCGTCGAACACTGGAACCTTGCCGCAAGGCGCTTGAAGATGCCGGTGTATCTACGTCGCAAATTGATGAAGTGATCCTGGTCGGTGGTTCAACGCGTATCCCGAGGATCCAGGAGGAAGTTGAGAAGTTTTTTGGCAAGAAGCCTTCAAAGGGTGTGAACCCCGACGAGGTGGTGGCTATAGGTGCGGCAATCCAGGGTGGCGTTCTTACCGGTGAAGTGAAGGATGTGTTGCTCCTTGATGTAACCCCGCTTTCGCTGGGCATCGAGACACTGGGTGGCGTCTTTACAAAACTCATTGAATCGAACACGACGATTCCGACGAAAAAATCGGAAGTATTCTCAACTGCGGCGGATAATCAACCCTCTGTTGAGATACACGTGCTGCAAGGCGAGCGTCCTATGGCAAAAGACAACCGCACCATAGGCAGGTTCCACCTTGACGGCATTCCGCCGGCACCGAGAGGGATTCCGCAAATCGAAGTGACTTTCGATATCGATGCAAACGGTATCCTGCACGTGTCGGCGAAGGACAAAGGCACAGGTAAGGAACAAAAGATCCGCATCGAAGCTTCATCGGGCCTGACGGACGCAGAGATCCAACGCATGAAGCAAGAAGCTCAGGCTAATGCTGAAGAGGACCGTAAAGCGAAGGAGCGCATTGAAAAGATTAACCAGGCTGACTCACTGATCTTCCAGACTGAAAAACAAATGAAGGAATACGGTGACAAGCTTTCGGATGGCAACAAGACGGCCATTAACAATGCATTGGAGAAACTGAGAAACGCTCACAAGAATCAGGACTTGGGTGCGATCGACATTGCCATGAATGAACTCAACAGTGCATGGCAGGCTGCGGCAACGGAGATGTACCAGGCCGGTGCTGGTGCTCAGGGCGGCGCTCAGAACGCGGACCCGAATGCGGCCGGAACAACAGGAGGTACAAACAATGACGTCTCTGATGTCGAATACGAAGAAGTAAACGACAACAATAAAAAGTGACGTCTCCCCTGAGGGGTATATCTAATATAGAATGACCGCCGGAGATCTTCCGGCGGTCTTTTGTTTATGGCTTTCTAACACTTGTTTGGTGAATTATTTCAGCGGGTAATTCCCTCTTGTTGTTTGCGTTCTCTTTAAATTTGTCGGCTTTCACAAAACGAACCTATGCTGGTTTTGAAATTCGGTGGTACGTCGGTCGGCAAGCCGGAACGTATGAAGAAGATTGCCAACCTCGTGGCGGGTACACCCGGCAAAAAGATTGTCGTGCTTTCGGCTTTGTCGGGCACCACCAACGCACTTGTTTCCATTGGTGATCATCTTGTGGACGGTAAGGTCGACCAGGCAGAAGGTGCGATCGCCGAACTGGAAAAACACTATCAGGCATTCGTTGGAGAACTTTACGAAACGGAGGGGTTCCGCGCCATCGGGCAGGAGATCGTCAGCCGATATTTTATCCTTATTCGTTTGCTTGCTGCCGGGCAATTCGACAGCAAGAGTTATCGCGAACTGTTAGCTCAGGGTGAACTGATCTCCACAGAGCTTTTCTACCAGCATTTGCAGGAAAGGAAGATCAGTTCTCGCCTTTTGCCGGCGTTGCATTTTATGTCCATTGACGAGAACGAGGAACCGGAACTCGAAAAAATTGCGGGCCGCCTCAAGCCGTTGATTCAATCGATGAAGTCAATAGACATCATCATCACGCAGGGCTACATTTGCAGGAATCATCGAAACGAAATTGACAACCTAAAAAGGGGAGGCAGTGATTACACCGCCTCACTCATCGGGGCCGCGTTGCGTGCGCAGGAGGTACAGATTTGGACGGACATTGACGGCATGCACAACAACGATCCGAGAATCGTTAAGAACACGATACCCATCTCAGAGCTTACGTTTGACGAGGCGTCAGAGCTCGCTTACTTCGGCGCAAAAATTTTGCATCCATCAACGATAGTTCCTGCGCAACGATACAATATCCCAGTGCGGTTGAAGAATACGATGGACGAAACAGCGGCGGGTACAATCATCACTGCTAAGGGCACGGAGGGTTCCGTGAAAGCAATTGCTGCAAAGGATGGCATCACGGCGATAAAGATAAAATCTTCCCGGATGCTGATGGCCTACGGCTTCCTCCGAAGAGTCTTTGAAGTTTTCGAAAGTTACAAGACGCCCATCGACATGATTACGACGTCAGAAGTGGCCGTCTCGCTGACCATCGATCAGGACATGAGGTTGCCTGCCATTGAAGAGGAGCTCAGAAAGTTCGGTTCCATCGAAGTGGACAAGGATCAAACGATAATTTGTATCGTCGGCAACCGGATCATGAACCACGAGGGCGTATTGAGGAAGATCTTTGATTCGCTCACGGATATTCCGATCAGGATGGTGTCGTGCGGTGGCAGCGCCAACAACGTTTCGCTTCTGGTTGACAAAAGATTCAAGGAACGAGTGTTGGTTTCCCTCAACGAAGGACTATTCGGCCTGAAGTAGGAATCAGATCAGTTGTTTTAACGCAATCTCGAAGGACGTTTGCGCCAGCCCAACCTTGGCCGGATTGGCGGCATAAGTTCGTTCCAAGGCCTTGCGGATAGTCGCCGAAATGTCGTTGAAGATTGATGCATCGTCCATCGCCACTTCGTTTTCCATAAAGTATGCGAATACTCTTGCCATGCCGCAATTGGCGATGAAATCCGGAATTATGGAGAATCGTTGATCGGCATAAAGCCCGGTTGGACCAAAAAAGATTTCCGGGTCGGCAAAGGGAACGTTCGCGCCGCACGAGAATACTTCGACCTTCGAGTCGATCATGCGGTCGACCTGGTCGCGTGTGATAAGGCGCGAGGCCGCTGCGGGAATGAATATTTCGAATTCAAGATCCCAGATCTTCTTATTCACCACGTCGAAGGGAAGGATGTCGGCTGCCACTAGCTTGTTGCCATTTCTTTTCACAACAAGTTCCCTTATCTCTTCGAGCGAATATCCGGACTGGTCAATGAGACCCCCTTCATGGCTGATGATGCCTACGACCACGGCGCCCATTTGTGCGAGATAGAATCCTGCGGCCGCTCCTACGTTGCCCCATCCTTGGACCACGACGCGCTTTCCACGAAGCGCGCCTCCCCAGAGATCATAGTAATGTCGGACGGCCTGGGCGACACCATAACCTGTACACATGTCGGCAATGCGATATTTTTTCTTCAGATCGGGTGTGAACGATTCGTCTTCGATCACCTTGACCACCCCTTGACGCAGTTGTCCTATTCGATTTACTTTCTGTGCTTCTGAAGGCTTATAATGTCCGGTGAACACGCCTTCCTGTGGGTGCCATATACCTACATCCTCCGTTATAGGAATGACTTCATGTATCTCATCGACATTGAGGTCACCGCCGGTTCCGTAATAATACTTCAACAGCGGCATCACC
>CAZIAG010000434.1:0-3791 GCA_964537375.1 uncultured Roseivirgaceae bacterium | reverse complement strand
CTCAAAACCTTAAAGGTCCGAGTTGCGTAATACTAAATACTATGGCAAAGAATTTACCAGCAAAAAAGGGGAAGGCCAAACCGAAGGTGCACAAGGACCTCGAGGGCTTTGATATTTCGATCGACACCTTCGGCGAGATAAAGTCCAATACCAATATTGAAAAGATCAACGAGTTCCTGAACCGTAACGTCGACGACAAAAAACTTGCAGAGCGCGACGATTACACTGAAATAAAAGGCCGGAAAAAGAAAAAATAGTGCGTGCTTGGAATAACGCCGCATTCCGCACATTTTCATACCTTCTTTATCGTCGGTCGTTTGGGAATGAGAATCTGCCTTACACTTCTTTTTGTTTGCACCTATTTGATATCAGGATTCTCGCAATCCTGGTCCACTGAGCTTTCCCTGGTCCCTGAGCGCACCCGATTCACGCACACGTCAACGTACAACGACGTTATTGCCTTCCTTGACGCGATCGCGAAAGAAAGCGAAAATGTTCGCGTCATTTCGATGGGCGAAAGTCCTGAAGGTAAAAAGATTCCGGTGGCTGTCCTGGCAGAGCCTCCCCTCGCTTCGCCAGAGGAGGCACGCCGCTCCGGGAAACCGGTTGTCTACATCCAGGGAAATATTCACGCGGGCGAGGTTGAAGGCAAAGAGGCCATCATGATGCTTATGCGCGAGATTCTGCTGGGCGACAAACGACACTTGCTTGACAACCAGATTATCCTCTTCGCTCCGATCTACAACACCGACGGCAACGACAAAATGGAGAAGGGACGAAGACCCTCCCAGGAAGATAGTCCTCTTGAAGTCGGATTTCGGGAGAACAGCCAGGGCTTCGACCTTAACCGCGATGGCATAAAGATGGAGGCAAACGAGACGCGCGCGTTGATAACGAACATCGTTGTGCCCTGGGATCCGCAGTTGTTCGTCGACCTGCACACGACGAACGGCACGTGGCATGCGTATTCATTAACCTGGGCGCCCAGCTATCATTCCGCAGGCGAAGCAGGTCCATATCGCTACACCAGAAACAAAATGCTTCCGGCAATTACCGACGCCGTAAAGCAGAAGTACGATTTGTCATTCGGTCCGTATGGTGATTACAGCCTACGGGAAGGATGGCCGGTAAAGAACTTTTACACGTATAACCACCACCCGAGATACCTGGTGAATCAGTTTGGCCTGCGCAACCGTATGGCGATCCTAAGCGAGGCATTTGCGCACGAGCGTTTTTATCAGCGCATCAATTCCACCTATCACTTTGTCCTTGAAATTCTCGAGTACACGCATCGACACATCAACGACATTGTTGCCGTGAACCAACGCGCACAGGAACATGCCATGGCCGAAGTACGCGACAACGCCGGCAAGACCCGGAAGGGCGTGCGGTTTGAGATGATTGCCGATACGGTATTGCATCGTTTTCCCACCTATGAGTACATAAAATTCATCAACGCCGACGGCAACGTTGAACTGATGCGCACGGGAAAGGTGGTTATGCTGGACAGCGTTGTTTATCACGCCCGGTTTCAACCGACGGTGGAGAGTACGTTGCCCCGTGGCTATGTGATTCCCGCGGCCTTCGCCGGCATCGTCGACTTACTGAGAAGGCACGGTATCACTGTAACTGAATTGAACCGGACGCGTCGATTCGAAGGAGAGCGATTTTTGGTGACATCCTATGAGATGTCCTCCCGAAAATTCGAAGGGCACTACATGGCTCGAGTGGAAGGCAAGTTTGAATTCGTAAAATCGCGTTTTGGCAAGGGTGACTTTGTCGTCGAGATGGAACAGCCATTGGCAAACCTGATCTTTTACCTGCTTGAGCCACAGTCTGATGACGGGATTGTGACCTGGAATTTTTTGGATGACTACTTCAAGGGTAAGGAGTTTGGCGGCGAGGGGGTCGTGTACCCGATTTTCAAATACTTCAAAGCAGAATAAAACGAACGCTTATGAGCCAATCCCACGTAATCGATTATCAGATCCGGGGCGAGAGCATACAGATTGTTGAGGTGGAACTCGATCCGGGTGAAACCGTTATTGCGGAAGCCGGCGCCATGCTTTTCATGGAGGATGGCATTGCGTTCGAGGCGAAGATGGGCGATGGATCAAACGCCAGCCAGGGCTTGTTTGACAAATTGCTTTCTGCGGGAAGTCGCATCCTCACGGGCGAATCGCTTTTTATGACGCACTTCACGAATCGGGGCATGCGAAAGGCAAAAGTCGGATTCTCAGCACCGTACCCGGGCACAGTGATTCCGATAGCCCTGGATCAATGTCCGTCCCATGAATTGATCGTGCAAAAGGACGGCTTTCTGTGTGCCGCGCTCGGTACGAAGGTTTCCATTACGTTCAACCGGCGCCTGGGTTCCGGACTCGTCGGCGGTGAGGGCTTTATTCTTCAGAAACTCCGTGGTGATGGAAACGCTTTTGTGCACGCTGGCGGTTATGTCATCGAGCGCGTGCTGAACAACGAAACACTCCGGGTCGACACGGGATGCGTGGTCGCTTTCGAATCACAGATCGATTTTGACGTGCAGACATCGGGTGGACTCCGGTCTATGATTTTCGGAGGGGAGGGATTGTTCCTTGCGACGCTTCGCGGTACGGGTCGCGTATGGTTGCAGTCAATGCCTATTCGAAAACTCGTTCAGGCCCTTGCCCCTTATGGCGGAAACGCCCGGAAAGAGGGAGGCTCACTTTTGGGTAGTTTTCTGGAGCGCTCGTAAAAAATGAATGAATTAAAGATTGGACTGATCAGGGAAGGCAAGGTTCCGCCGGACAAGCGCGTGCCGTTTACGCCGCTTCAATGTGAAGAGATAGAGCAGCGGTTCCCGCATGTGAAGGTTGTTGTCCAGCAAAGTGATATTCGGTGTTTTAAGGATCACGAATACGGCGATCTGGACCTTGCCGTCGCAGCCGATGTAAGTGATTGCGATGTACTGATGGGTATTAAGGAGGTACCGATCCAGGCACTGATACCGGACAAGACCTACTTGTTCTTTTCACATACGATGAAGAAACAGCCGTATAACCGCGACCTCCTTCGTGAAATTCTCGCAAGGAAGATTCGGCTTATCGACTACGAAGCGCTGAAGGACCGACAGGGTAACAGGCTGGTTGCGTTTGGCCGGTATGCCGGGATTGTCGGAGCGTATAACGGACTCCTCACCTACGGAAAACGGTTTGGGTTGTTCTCATTACGACGCGCATACGAATGTTTCGATGTGAACGATCTGAAACTCGAACTCAGGAAGGTTAAACTTCCGCCCGTTAAGATCATCCTCACTGGTTCGGGTCGTGTCGGCAAAGGGTCCATGGAAACGCTGGATACCGCTGGAATCCGAAAGGTGAGTCCCGCTGATTTTCTCAACCGAACATTCGACGAACCCGTGTATGTGCAGTTGAGCAGTGCCGATTATCATCGAAGACGAGAAGGTGGTCATTTCAATCGCGACGAATTTCATCGCCACCCGGAGCGTTACGAATCGTACTTTTTCGAGTACACGCGCGTGGCGGATATGTTGTTCGCCGGTGCCTACTGGAACCCGAAAGCACCCGTGTTGTTCACCCGCGAACAAATGCTTTCCTCCGACTTTAAGATCAGCGTAATCGCCGATATCACCTGCGATATCAACGGATCAATACCCAGTACAAAGAAGGCGAGTACCATTGTTGACCCGCTCTACGACTTCGACCCGGCAACGGACTCCGTCCAGCCGCCGTTGAGCGACGACAGGTTTGTGACGGTGATGGCCATAGACAACCTACCCTGTGAACTTCCCC
>CAZIAG010000433.1:0-3800 GCA_964537375.1 uncultured Roseivirgaceae bacterium | reverse complement strand
CGTCGTATTCATAAAGACTGTCTCGGCACCGCTACATCCCGACGGCGGACCCAACCATTCAAACGCCGGCTCGGGTTTATCACTAATGGTAACCTCTTTGTTTACTATCGTGACACAACCATTTGCACTCGACGTACTCAAGGTTACTTCATACACTCCCTCTGAGGAAAAATGATGAACAGGTGTCACGTCGTCGGAATCACTCCCATCGCCAAATTGCCAACGATGATTGAAAACCGGCACGTTGGACTCTGCAACGAAGGTGATTGCCTCCTGTTCACAGATCCCGACTACAGAAAAATCCAGTTGCGGCCCCTCAAACACGTCTTTAATCAAATGGATAGCCTCGTCCGCACAACCCGGTATCGATGCGACCAACCTGATCTCCTTTGGTTCTGTCGTGATCAAGGCAACTTCGAGGTCTTCGGACGTACTCGCGAGAACATCGTCAATGTACCATTCGTAGATCAGCTCGTCCGCGACGCCCTCGGTCTCATTGTCGAACACGAGAACCTGATTCGTACAGACAGGATCGAAGGCGGGTGCAGCAAAACCGGAGACGGGTGGATCATATATTTCTATCGTCGACGCTGTTCGATTCGCACAACCATTATCCGCCGTCACTTCTAACGTTATCGAGTACACGCCAGCCGATGGATACACATGCGATGGTGCAGGTTCGGTCGATGTGCCGGCGTCTCCAAAATCCCAGTCGTAGGTGGAAAAGCCCGTTCCGACCGCGGTAAAGTTCACGTCATGAAGGGCACAGATATTCTCCGACGCAATGGACACGCCCGGCGCCACGTCTGAAGCAACGGATACCGATGCCGTGCCGTAGGTGTGATTCCCATTGGCATCAGTAGCACGAAGCGTGATCCTATGCGTACCCGGTACGTTGTATTGCACAAAGGGAGGAACATCGCCGCTCCAGGTCATTGGCTCGGCTCCGCATTCGTTTGGAAAGTCGACGCGGACCAGATCTCTGGTTCCTGTGTTTATGGTGAAGTAATACCACGACGATTCGTCGTCATACATCTCCAAAGCAAAGTTCGACGCCCCCGTTGCAGAAATTTCGGCCGGTTTGAATTCCTCTGTTGTTTGGATAGAATCCAGAACCGTCGCGCCGAAGGTCACGCGGTAAAATGCCGCCGCCGTTCCGGAACGGCGGTTTTGTATGAACGCGTAATAGATCCCTCCATCGTTGGCGATCTTGACATTAACCGGTTGGGACAGCGCGGGCGTCGTCGGCAACGCCGCAACCAGGGGTTGATTGTCAAGGTTGTTTCCAAAGAACAACTTATACAGCGCATTCGCGACAGGATCGACCAACAAGGCTACCCACTGATCTGAATCTCTGACGAAATCGATTCCACGAGGCTCGGAAGCACCGGGGATAGAAAATTCTTCAATTGCCGGTGTTGGGTTCTCAAGGGATGATCCAAACGAAAGCCTCACTAACTTGTCGGGCCCGACCGTCACAAAACCGTAAACATTTTCGCCGTCCTTCACGATCTTCACAAAGTTGGCACCCAACGTCTCCGCTGTGGTTCCCGCAGCGATGACGCTTGTTTCCGGAATGGCCGCCAGGCCATTGGTAAACTTCAAAAGCGTAACGTTTCTTAAGGTGCTCCCTGAATTCGCCACCAATGCAAACCAGGTTTCTCCTTCCCGATAGAGATCAAAACCGGAGGCACCACTGATCCCTAGATTGCTGCCCACCACGGTGACCGTTGGCGCCGAGGTCAGATCAGTGCCGAATTCCAGTCGCAACAGACTCCCCGCCTGATTGCCATTGATCGCCATCCCGTAAAACTGCCCGTTGTCCTCGACAATTCGCAGCGACCTGACGTTGACAAAGTTTGAATTATTGACCGCGATGTTTGCCGTGGGAGTGCGCGCCAAATCGCCCGAACAAAAATCCCAATCGTACACCAGTCCAACCGTGGGTGAATGAGAAACGACGATCGATTCCTTAAGACAAGCATCCGGTTGAACTGAGAACGACGGTTCATCGAAATATTCAACGACAATCACGGGCATGCTCACCGAGTCAATACAACCTTCATCATTCGCTATGGTTAGCTGTACCGAATAAAGGCCGGGTGAAACAAAATCGTGCTGGGGCGAGTGATCCGCAATCTCCCCAGACCCGTCGCCAAAATTCCATAGCGAATGATCCGCGTCTGTGGAAGTGTTTGTAAACGTAACGGTGAGCGGTGCAAATCCGAGTTGTGGTTCTATCTGGAATGAAGCGTTGGGCGGTAGCAGCACGTCAATCGTCTCTTCGCTTTCGTACCGACAGCCTGATTCATCTGTCACGACATATCTTATGCTCTTTGCACCATGACTGTCGAACGTCCACCCTACCGAAGGTCCCGTCACGGCATCTGCCTCTTCAAAAACCCATTCATATTGGATGACGTTTTCAGAACCGATCGTATTGTCAACAAACAATGTCTCATGACCGGCGCAATTGACTGTATAGGAAAACTCAGGCACAAGCTGTTCCGGAACGGTGACCGTCGTGTCGTATGTCACGACGCATTCATTGTTTCCCGAAATGACAAGCTTCACGAGCTCCGGTCCGGAATCCACAAAGGTGTGAACGGCTGTCGCACTGGTGTAGTTGGACCCATCGATATCCCAAACAAACGAAGCAATGTCATCGCCAGTTGCCTCGAACACGCTCGGGCTGTTGGGGCAGATCAGTCCGACGGTCAACTGCGCCACGGGCGACTCCAACACATCTATCGTCTCCTGGTGATCGGCCGTACATCCCACGTTTGTCTCGACCGTAAGCGACACCAGGTATTGTCCGGTAGCTGTGTATTGATGAACCGGATTTCGTTCAACAGCTCCTTCACCAGATTCATCACCGAAATCCCATTGCCAGGAAACGATGTCACTGTCATCCGGATCTGTAGTCAAATCGGTGAAGGCAGAGGACGCGTTCGTACAAGCGTAGCCCGATAGTTCAAAATCGACCGTGGGAACTGCGAAAACCTGAACATCTTTAGTAATCCACGCGTTGCACCCTCCGGCGCTTTCCGCGGAAAAGGTGACATAATAAATACCAGCATCAGCGAATATGTGCGTCGGGTTTTCATCAGCGGAGGTCCCTCCATCATCAAAGTCCCAACCATAATTGAAAACGGGTTCATTTGCCTGCGCAGTGAATGTGAACTCTTCTTGTTCACACACGCCTGTAAGCGAAAAATCCAACTGCGGTCCGGCCGAAATCTCGTCAATCGATTCGATTGCTTCATCCGAACATCCGGGCAACGACGCCACGAGCCTGATCTCTCTCGGGTCGGTCGTGGTGAAGGTGATTTCCAGATCTTCCGACGTAGCCTCCAGGACGTCATTGACGTACCACTCATACGTCACCACGTCGGCATTCACTTCCGTTTGATTCTCAAAGGTGAGCGATTGATGTGTACATATTGGATCAAGAGCAGGTACGATAAAGCCGGCGACGGGCGGATCGAATATTTCAATCGCAGACGATGTGCGATTACTACATCCGTTCGATCCCGCCACCTCCAACGTTACCGAATATATGCCGGACGATGCGTATATATGGGTCGGCGCAGGGTCTTTTGACGAGCTCGCGTCTCCAAAATCCCAGACATAGGTGATAAGATCTGTACCATCAGCTGTAAAGTTTACGTCGTGAAGCGCGCACAAATTCTCCGACGTCATCGACACCTCGGGTGCCATGTCAGATGAAACGACAACCGACGCAGTCGTGTATGCATGATTTCCATTTGCGTCTGTAGCCCTCAGCGTGATCTGATGAT
>CAZIAG010000432.1:0-3802 GCA_964537375.1 uncultured Roseivirgaceae bacterium | reverse complement strand
TGTCGGGTTCGTCGTACATATGATCTTTACAGGGCCACCACGCGCTGGCGCCGAGTCCCTGGCATGAAGTCGCGATAAAGGCGAGGCCGTTGCGGTCGTAGGTCCATTGGAACCCACCCTGCCACGGCGGGTTTTCCGCTTCGGTCGGCGTACCGGAATAGCGAACGATTACTGATTCCGTTCTTCCCTTTTCCTGTGGTTTGGTGACCGTTATGAAGTACGCGTTCTTTCCTCGCTTTTTGAAGTTCAACTCCCTTCCGTCCTGTGATGCGCCATCCACCCTTAAGGGCGGTTGAAGGTCGATCTGCAGGACCTGCGCGGGTTCGAGCACCTTATACTGCACGGTGACGTTTCCCGATACCGATTTACTTTCAGGCAATACACGGATGTCGAGATGGTAATAGGTTAGGTCCCACCACGCACGTTCGGGCGTAATGCTACCCCGAAGCGTATCATCAAGCGTGAACACCTGCGCATGGCCAGGCCAACACGTAGCGGCCATCAGCAACGCAGTAAGGAATATTCTCGGAAAAGGAATTTTGCACGGGTCATCCATAATGGAAGATAAGCGGCATGGCGGAAAAGACAAAATAGGTGCAGGGGCAGGTGCAGTCACAATTGGCCACACCGTAAAGTCGCCAGGGCACGAGCAATGCGCAACATCAGACGCACGTTAGCATC
This sequence comes from uncultured Roseivirgaceae bacterium, assembly GCA_964537375.1. Taxonomy (GTDB): domain Bacteria; phylum Bacteroidota; class Bacteroidia; order Cytophagales; family Cyclobacteriaceae; genus Chryseosolibacter. Next base: position 3,121 of record CAZIAG010000432.1, on the reverse strand, counting down.
ATTAAGCACAATCTGGCGTACTTTACGGCTCACTCTGTCCTGAGGCTATCTACCGGATTGGCCATCGCGGCCTTCAGTGCCTCGTACCCCACTGTTATCATGGCAATGAGGAAAGTAAAGGCGACAGTCAGAATGAAAATACCAGGTCCTATCCCAATCCGATATGTAAAATTCTCCAGCCAGTTGTTCATCAGCCACCACGCCAAAGGTGCAGCAATTACGAATGCCAGCATCAACAATCGCGTGAACTCTTTTCCAAACATCCACAGCACGCCGGGTACACTGGCACCCAGTACTTTCCTTACACCGACTTCCTTGGTTTTCTGCGCAGCCATGAACGACACCAGTCCATACAATCCCAGACAGCAGATGACGATGGCAATGCCTGCAAAAGTCTGAATCAGCCGGAGTATTATGTTGTCGAGTTCGTAAAACCTGGCGATCTGTTCATCGAGGAAATTATGTTCGTACACGTGGTCAGGAAAAACTTCCTTCCACGCCGCCTCAATGGCTCCCAGGGTGCCCACTAAGCTTGCAGGATTTACTCGTACGGCGCAACTAGAATACCACTCGTTCGAAGTGGTTATACAAAGCGGATCGATGGTTTCGTGAAAAGACTTATTGTGAAAATCCTTCACTACGCCGACGATCGTTCCTTCGCTGTTGTTAAGTCCTATTTGCATTCTCTTGCCTATCACATCCTCGAGGGCATTAATGCCAAACATTTTTGCCGCCGTCTCATTGATCAGAAATTCACGGACCGTATCGGAAGGGTGGATGTTCCGACCGGTAATGATTTGCAGGTCGAAGGTCGAAACGTATTGATCATCCCCCGCCTTTACGGTGATGTCAAAGTTTTCGATCTCGGCGCGTGAGTCGAAAAGGACCGTTACACTAGCCCAGTTTGGCGACGCCGGTGCGCGACTGCATAACGAGACTTTCTCAACGACCGCTATGTCTGAAAGGTGCGTCTTAAGCGTACCGAGAGTCGCTTTCTCGCTTTCAGGAATGGGCAACATGACGATGGCGTCCTTTCTGAACCCCATATCCGCCTGCCTGGCGTAACGCATCTGGCTTGCGATGACAAGCATACCAATGATGAGCAGTTGTGATATTGCAAATTGAGTTATGACCAGTCCCCGTCGCAATGAAAAACGTCCCACGTGCTTTTGTGACAGCTTGCCTTTCAGAGCGAGTATGGGCTGAAAACCGGCCAGGACCAATCCGGGATATGAACCGGAAAGAAAAATTACGGCCAGCAAAAGGATAGGCAGAAATGTAAGCAGGTGAGCGTTCCTGAAGACATTGATCTCAAGCTGCATGCCCAGGAGCTGATTAACAAAGGGTAAGGCCAGTGTTGCAAGGGCAAATGCTAGTACCAGTGCAACCAGGGTAATCAGCGACGTTTCTGTTATGAATTGCCAGAAGAGTTGGCTGCGTTGGCTTCCCAGGACCTTTCGTACTCCAATCTCCCTGGACCTCCCCAGCGCCTGAGCTGTCGCCAGGTTTATAAAATTCAGGCAGGCGGCAACGACAAGGAACACTCCGATTAGCGACAGGGCCAACAGGTTTTTCTTCTCGACGTACCCTCCCAACTCGGGGTTAAAATGAATATCGCGGAGAGGTTGGAGCTTGAACTGATATACTTCCGCGTCACGTTCATTGTAGTATTTTTTGGAGAGTGTCGGGAAGGCGTCATCGACATCTGAAGGATATATTCCGGGTTTAAGGCGAACGAAACAATTCATGCCGCCAGAAATTCCCTGCCAGCTTTCACCGGCCAGCCATGAGTTGTAATCCGTCAGGTTGTGATACGATATATAGATTTCGTCGCGCCTATCGGTATTGGGTGGCAAATCCTCTAAGATTCCCGTAACCTTGAAATCCCATTTGTTTTCCAGCCGGAAGATCTGGTTCATGGGATCCTGGTCTCCGAAGAATTTCTCAGCAACGCGTTCCGTTATGACTGCCGTGTTGGGTTCGCTGAGAATAGTATTCTTATTGCCATGCGCTAAAGGAAAGTTCAGGATATCAAAGAACTCCGGCTCGGCGAAACAGACATTTTCTTCAAATCTCCTATTGTCCGATGAGGATGGGAGAGACACAAGGGATTCAGTCTTGCTATACACCATCGCGACGCTTTCCGCAAAGGAATAGTCGTTGCGAAAGGCTTTCCCTATCGGTTGTGGTACGGTGGGATACCTGCTGATCCCATCCTGGTGAAGTTCAGTCGTGATGCGATAGATCCGGTCTTCATCCGTATGGAACGTGTCAAAGCTCAGATGATAACTAACCAAAGTAAAGATCAGAATGGCGCAGGCTATCCCCAGTGACAACCCGATGGCATTGATCGATGAGAAAGCCTTGTTACGAACAACGCTGCGTCTCGCAATTCTAAAATAATTACTGAGCATATCTTCAAAGATCGGTTTAGTAGGGTATGGCGATGGCCGTCGCTTGATAATGGATGGTCGCATATAGGCCAGTACTTCCTTCCAGTACTGTTTTCTGGCTTTTGCTTCTCCGAGTCGTCGCGAGCGCATGTAGAACCTTTCGTGGAGGTCACCCATTACTTGTTCGAGCAGATGTGGAGCACAGAAACACTCCAACAGCTTGTCAGCCCAGCGGGGTGGTTGTAGCTTTCGCGTCGACATTGTTAAGCGGGTTTGATCTTGGGTAATGTACCGGGGTCGATGCGTTCCCAGAGGCTTTCCCTGACATTGCGTACTTCATGAAGCATGCGGCTTCCTGCAGCAGTTACCTTGAAGATACGTTTTCTCCGGCCACCTCTTTCTGGCGTTGCTTCTCCCATTAGAGAGGAGACCAGTCCTTTATTTTCAAGTCGTTGCAGCGCAGCATGCACAGCCCCTGTCGTGACGGTCTTGCCCGTTTGTTGTTCGAGTTCCTCGGCAATGACCACGCTATAGGCTTCCGGTGCCAGCGCCGCCACGGCAAGCAATACGATCTCTTCAAATTCACCAAGGTCGCTTCGTCTCATATGATATTAATTTATTAAGACCTCAAAAATCTTCACGGGATTTGCCTTCCCCCAGTTTGCATGCCATGCGTTCATTACTTCTATTTCCGTATAACAAATGACTTGCCAGCCGCGTCAGAATGG
>CAZIAG010000431.1:0-3808 GCA_964537375.1 uncultured Roseivirgaceae bacterium | reverse complement strand
CCACGGTTGACGAAGTGGAGATGATGCGGCCTGGACAGGCACTCATATCGGCAATCCAGCTGGGACATCTCAAGGTTGAGTACATTCAGGCCTTGCTTAAAAAGAAGGTGACGGCGCTGGCGTACGAATACATTGAAGATAAAGTGGGCGGTATGCCTATCATTCGGGCCATGAGCGAAATCGCCGGGAGCACGGTGATGCTTATTGCCGCCGAGTATCTCAGCACGGTGAACAACGGCAAGGGAATAATCCTTGGCGGCATCACGGGCGTTCCGCCGACGAAGGTTGTGATTATCGGTGCAGGTACAGTTGCCGAATATGCAGCGCGCGCTGCTCTTGGCCTTGGTGCCGATGTTCAGATCTTCGACAACCACCTTTACAAGCTTCGCCGTGTGAAACACCTATTGGGGCAGCAACTTTACACGTCGACCATCGACACTATTACCCTCAGTGAGTCGCTCAAGACGGCTGATGTTGTGATTGGAGCGTTGCGCGCCGAAAAAGGCCGCGCAAGGCATGTGGTTTCCGAAGAGATGGTGACTAAGATGAAACCGGACTCGCTTATCATCGACTTAAGTATCGACCAGGGTGGGTGCATCGAAACCTCCGAGATCACGACCCTTAGCAGACCGGTTTTTCGAAAGCACGGTGTAATTCATTACTGCGTGCCGAACGTTGCGTCGCGCGTTGCGCATACCGCCACCACGGCGTTGAGCAATATTTTCACGCCCACGATTCTGCGCGCGGCTGAAGAGGGCGGCATCGAAGAGATGATCTTCAGTCACAAGTGGTTCATGAAAGGCGTGTACACCTACAAAGGGGGGCTCACTAAAGAGCACGTGGCGAGGAAGTTCGGGTTAAAGTACAAGAATATCGAACTGCTTATAGCAGCCCGGTTCTAAACTGGATTAGGCGAGTCGCGACAACGCCTCTTCCAGCGCCTTTATCCGGGCTTCGGCGTCGGCCTTTTTCTTACGCTCCATTTCAATGACATGGGCGGGAGCGCCAGCGACGAACTTCTCATTGGAGAGTTTCTTTTCGACGCTCTTGAGAAACCCGCGTTGATATTCCATCTCCTTCTGGATAGCCTCGCGTTCTTTCGTTACATCAACCTTGCCCTCCATCGGGATAAAAAACTCACAGGCACCGACGATAAATTGAGTTGCATTGTCGGGTGCATCCGCGGCAACCGATACCTCCGTTATGTTGGCCAGTTTCTGAACGACAGGCCAGAACGTCTTCACGGGAATCTTGCCGTTGTCGCGCACGACGAGGCGCAACGCCTCTTTTGGAGATATGCCCTTACTTGCGCGGATGTTCCTGATCTCCGAAACTACGGCAAGCGCTGATGCCCCTTCGTCAAGCACGGCATTGTCAAAGCCACCCGCCTCTGGCCATGACGCAACAATTACACAGTCGCGCTTGTCTCTCTGCCGCAGTTCATGCCATAGCTCCTCCGTGATAAATGGCATAAACGGATGAAGGGCTTTCAACAGGACTTCAAAGAAGGCGATTGTTTGTTGAAGTGTTTCCGCGTCGATGGGCTTTCCAAACTCGGGTTTGACGATCTCCAGGTACCATGAGCAGAAGTCATCCCACACCAATTTGTAAAGGGAGTGCAGCGCGTCTGAAATCCGGAATTTATTGAAATGGTCGTCGATCTCGGCGAGGGATTGGTTTATTCGCGATGACAACCACGCAACCGCTAAACGGCTCGCCTCGGGTGCCGAAGCATTTTGACCCACTTCCCATCCCTTCACCAGGCGGAATGCATTCCAGATCTTGTTCGAGAAGTTCCATCCTTGCTCGATCAGCTTTTCATCGTAAAGGAGGTCGTTACCGGCCGGTGCACTAAACAACATCCCCGTCCTGACTGCATCGGCACCGTACTGTTCGATAAGTTTAAGCGCGTCCGGTGAATTGCCGAGCTGTTTCGACATTTTGCGACCAAGCTTGTCCCTTACGATCCCGGTGAGGTAAACGTTCTTAAAAGGTTTCTCACCACGGTATTGATAGCCGGCGATAATCATTCGTGCCACCCAAAAGAACAGGATCTCCGGTGCGGTTACCAGGTCGTTGGTGGGGTAGTAGTAGTTGAGATCATTGTTTCCCTTGCTGTACGGTGCGCGGAATACGGACGTGTCGAAGACGGCAATCGGCCAAAGCCAGCTCGAGAACCAAGTATCCATTACGTCGCCATCCTGTTCAAGGGAGCTGGTTGTTTTTCCATACTTCTTTTCGTATTCGGCGATAGCCTCATCGTGTGTGCGCGCCACCACGTAGTTGCCGTCGGTGTCATACCATGCCGGAATACGGTGTCCCCACCAAAGCTGACGTGAGATACACCAGTCGCGCACATTCGACATCCAATGGTTGTAGGTGTTCTTGAATTTTGCCGGGATCAATTGAACGTCGTCCTTCATTACCGCCTCGTGGGCCTGACGAGTGATCTCCTTCATTCGAACAAACCACTGCAGCGAGAGTCGCGGTTCGATGACTGCATCCGTTCTTTCGGAAAAGCCCACATTGCTGTTGTAGTCTTCTGCCTTGGCTAGATATCCCTTTTCTTCCAGTTCCTTTGCAATCTTTTTTCGTGCGATAAAACGATCTTCACCGACGTAGATCAACGCCTTTTCATTGAGCGTTCCGTCTTCGTTCAGTATATCGATCAATTCAAGATTGTGCCGAACTCCTAATTCATAGTCATTGGCGTCATGGGCGGGTGTCACCTTCAGGCATCCCGTACCAAAGTCCATCGCCACGTAGTCGTCCTCGATGATTGGGATCGCGCGGTTGATAAGCGGGATGATTGCTCTCTTTCCCTTAAGGTGTTTGTAGCGTTCGTCGGCCGGGTTCACACAGATGGCGGTATCTGCCATGATGGTCTCCGGTCTCACCGTCGCAATGGTTATAAAGTCGGACGTTCCCTCAATCGCATAGCGGATATGGTACAGCTTCGATGGTACGTCGCGGTGAAACACTTCATCGTCAGAGAGGGCAGTCTTTCCGACGGGATCCCAGTTTACCATGCGCAGACCCCGATAGATGAGCCCCTTGTTGTATAAGTCGACGAAGACGTCGATGACCGCGTCGTAATAATCCTGGTCCATCGTAAACCGGGTGCGGTCCCAGTCGCAAGAGGCGCCCAGCTTCTTCAGCTGTTCGAGAATTATTCCGCCGTATTTCTCACGCCATTCCCACGCATATTTCAGGAATTCCTCTCGCGAAAGATCGGACTTGCGGATACCCTTTTCTCTGAGCATGGCCACTACCTTGGCTTCCGTGGCGATGGAGGCGTGATCTGTGCCGGGGACCCAGCATGTTTCTTTCCCCTGCATGCGCGCTCGTCTGACCAACACATCCTGAATCGTGTTGTTCAGCATATGCCCCATGTGCAGCACGCCCGTTACGGTGGGTGGCGGGATGACCACAGAGTAGCGCTCCCTGGCAGGATCAGGTTCCGAATGAAAGAAACCTTCCTTCATCCAATAGGCATACCACTTATCCTCGATACCGGAAGGGCTGTATTTGGTCGCTAATGACATCGTGCTGTTTTGTTGTTTTGGTGGGTCTTGACCGAATAAGCCGCAAAAATAAGAAAACTGACACATTTGGCGTCCGGGGAAACTTCTTAAAAAGTGTGAACGCAATTCGGCATCGCACACCAGTTCCTTCAAAGGCCGCCGTTCCATAGCCGCTTCCCGGGCCGGGGCGTTCACTACAATAAAGAACACACTACGCGACTGACTCCGCCCTGCAACAATTTGACGCTGCCAATTAGAAACTCCCCCTTCAGGGGGCCGGGGGG
>CAZIAG010000430.1:0-3809 GCA_964537375.1 uncultured Roseivirgaceae bacterium | reverse complement strand
ACAGTGCAAAGGCCGCAAAAGCAACATTGGCCCATGTTGATATCGAACTTCGCGGCAAAAATCCTTTTTGGTGTGCCATCCGAAGTTTTTCCGAACTCCTCTACAGCGCGGATTGGCTCGATCGTAATGCAGTTTACCGGACAAATTTTTGCACATTTGTCACAAACAATACAATCGTCGATCTCATTGTGCAATCGGTATCGACCATTGACTGGCACAGGGATCGCTTCGTGGGGGTATTGGATCGTGGCGATACCGTCGGGTTGCAGGAAATAATCATGTTGATCGATGCCCCGGTGCAGACGGCTTCTCCGTGCATTCCAGAAGTGGCGCAGTGTAAGCAAGAGGCCGTCCAGGAGCGAGCGGTAAGCGGTCGCAACGTTTGCCCAGTATTTATTCCATGCACGATTCATCCGAGTATGCAACAAAAATAGGTCAAAAAATGATTAGGACATCTATGTCCGAGTGCTAAGGTAAACGATCAAGGGGGCCACTAGATGGCGGAAGACGGAAGAGTAAACCACAAAGAACGGGCGACCATGGGATTTCAACAAATGAGACCGTTGCGGATGCCTGTCACGCGGAATATCCAACAACGCCGTTTTCATTCGGTGGAAAAAACTTTGCCAGGACGGAGCCCCACAAAGTTCATCCGCGATAGCAGGGCCGCAAAAAGCCGCGGAGATTCTCAGTTGGTTTTCGGGAGACTGAAGGTAAACTTGCTGCCATGTCCCGGTTTGCTCTCCACCCAAATCCTGCCACCGTTCTTTTCGACGAACTCCTTACAGAGTATGAGTCCCAGGCCCGTTCCCTTCTCGTTTGCTGTTCCGCGTGTGGTATAGGGGGCTGTTTTGTCGAAAAGAATCTTCATCACCTCGTCATTCATTCCGATGCCGTTGTCGGACACGTAAATGTGCCATTCTGCGCCGACTTCGAGTGCGCCGATAACAACTTTGCCGCCGTCGTTGGTGAATTTCAGGGCGTTGGTCATCAGGTTGCGAATGACAAGATTGACAGTGTTCGAGTCAGCGAACGCGATTGCATCCATTGGCACTTCGTTGATCAATTTGATCTTTTTCGACTGCACTGAACTGATCAACTGAATATTTTCGTCGACAATCCGGTGCAGATCGATTTTGTTAGCCTGGACGTTGAGCTTGTCCATCTGGAGGAGAGTCCAGTCGAGAAGGTTGTTGAGTAGCGTCCGGGTATGGTTAAAACGCGACTTTAGTTCGCGAATATGGTTGGGAAGTTCTTCGGGTTTGATAGCTCCCTTGTCGAGCAGGTCTAGCAGGCCGGCAAGAGCGTTGATCGGCGATCGCAGGTCGTGAGAGATAATGGAAAAGAATTTATCTTTTACCTCATTGAGACGCTCTAGTTCCTCGCTTCGGCGCTCCATGTCCTTTTGATGTTGCAGCAACAGTGTATTGATTTGTCGGCGACGTTGGCCGCTGCGATAAACGGTAGCAAGGAGAATGACGCTAAGGGCCATCACTACCACAAGGATGTTATTGATAAAATCCTTGCGTTTGATCTCATCGTCGCTCATTTCGCGGGCCTGGCTCAATGCAGCGATTTGCGTATCCTTGGCTTCTGTCTCGAACCTGACCTGATCGCGCAAGAGTTTAGCCTGCATGTCCTGACTGAAGAGGCTGTCCTCAAGTTGTTTGAAGCGTTTGAAGTAATCCAGCGCACTGCGGTAGTCTCCCTTCAGCTCAAGGAGTGACGACAAATTTTGATAACAGTTGATTTCAAGGATACGGGCATTGGTTTCTCGAGCCATCGACAAGGCCTGGTTGATATGCTGTATTGCCTGGTCGTAACGGCCTTGTGCCATAAAAACCTTTCCGCGTCCAAGCTGTACTTCGGCGATTCCAAACCGGTTGTTGGTGCGTTCGTGGAGCCTGTAGGTCGTATCGTAGTACGCCAATGCTGCGTTGTAGTCTTTGCGGTAAAGATGGGCATTGGCAATCTTAGTCAGTGTCCGGGGCTCCAGTACGAGGATATCCATTTTCCGGGTCATCGCGAGCCCCCGGATAAGGGTTTGCAGGGATGAGTCGTATTCTCCCTTGCGGAGAAGGACATCACCGATCTCGTCCAGAGAATATGGGATCCCTTCGGTGTCGCCAATTTCTTCGCTGATTCTTTGAGAAAGCTGAAGGTGGTCGAGCGCGCGCCCGTATTGTCCCAGTTCTTTGAAAACGCGGCCAACGTTGTGAAGGGCAATACTCATCCGCAAAGAATCATCTATCGCGCGGGCCACCCGGTAGGATTGCGTAAAATAGGAGTACGCTTCATCATAGTCACCCAGATCGAGGTAATCGTTACCAATATTGTTGTAACTGATTGTCATGTTGAGACTATCACCCTTTTGAGTGCTCTGCTGCAGGGTAAGATTGTCATAACGCAGTGCCGTGATATAGTCGCCGTTGAGCGTATAGAGGGTGGCCAGGTTTTCATAGGCCGTGACCTTAGTACGATGCAAGCTGCCACGCTCTGCCAGATCGACCGCTTCCTCGGCGTATGCTTTACTCTGTTCAAAGTCCTTATAGCGGTACTCGCGGGAAAGACGGACAAGGATAAGAATCTTCGACGAATCGGAGGGATTTTTGCGGAGTTCGCTTTTCAGACTGTCGATCTTATCCTGGGCGCTCGCATCGAGCGAAAGGATGACCGTAGCTATGAGTATTACAACAGCACGCACGAAATTCAGATGAAAGCTATTTTCCAAATGCCACAAAATATTAACAGCGCCAGCGCAAAAGGAGTGAGATACTTCCAGCTAAGCGTCATCAATTGGTCGACGCGTAACCGCGGATAGGTCCAACGCACCCACATTTGCACGGCAACGAAAAATAAGGATTTGCTCATCAACCAAAAAATTCCCCAAAGGGAAGAGGCCAACGTACCGGGCTGACCGGAAGTCCAGGTCGCCAATTCGGCTGACCCGATGTTGGGCAGCGGGGTATTCCAGCTTCCAAAGAACAACACTACCCCTAATATACTGACTAAAAGCATGATTGCATATTCTGCCAACATGATTACAGCCCAACGAAATCCGGAGTATTCAGTCTGAAATCCCTGCACCAGTTCCGATTCGGCCTCGGGAAGATCAAATGGCGCTCGATTTGATTCCGCAAGAGACGACATAAAAAAGATCATCCAAACCAGGACCAGTATGGGCATTCGGACGATATTCCAACTTAGAATTCCGCCCGTCGACGTTGTTGCGATCCCCAGAGAGGGGATTTCCAGAAAGTACCCGGGCTCAGGTGAGAATAGCCCCTGCTGTTTCGATATTTCTTGCAAGTCTAACGTACCTGCGAGCACGCACACGCACAAGACGGATAAACCAAGAGGCACCTCGTATGAGATTACCTGCGCGGCCGAGCGCATTGCGCCGATCATGCTGTATTTATTTTTTGAGCTCCAACCAGCCATCATCACACCGACAACATCAATAGAAAGTATAGCCAATAGGAGGAAAACGCCAGATGACACATCTGCACCATGCCAGCTGGGTGCGAGAGGCAGTACTGAGAATCCGGCAAATACGGACAAAAAGATAACAAACGGAGCTGCCTTAAATACGACTCTATCGGCGGATATTGGAACGATGTCCTCTTTTTGAACCACCTTCAGCAGATCGGCTATCGACTGAGCCAACCCGTAATAACCAACCTCCATCGGTCCGAGGCGATCTTGAATAAACGCCGATATCTTGCGTTCCGCGTAAATCGCCAAGACGGCATAGCCGATCAGAAAAGGCAAAAAGAAGAAAACATTACTTGAGAGGTTCATCAAAATAC
>CAZIAG010000429.1:0-3817 GCA_964537375.1 uncultured Roseivirgaceae bacterium | reverse complement strand
CACCGTCTGTTTCAATTCGAAGGCTTCGGCTACGTCGGGGCAGGTTTGGGCCTTGGGGGCCTTTGTTCCCTGTTCCTTGAGCCCCCGTTTCCGCTTCGCGCCAAGCCTTGTTCCGTGTTCCTAGTTGCCCAAGGTCCAAGGAACAAGGAACAGGCCGAAATTGAAGGATGCAGATTTTGGAAGTCGATTTTTTGATCGTTTGAACTGCCGCCAAATCTACTTCTTCAATCTGTACGCTTTAGTCCTCTGGTTTGTCGACTGAATCACCGGTTGGGCCGCACGGCTCTCACGGGAGGAGCGGGCTCGGGCAACAGCTTGACCGGATTCTCTTCGAGGATCTGCAAAGCGACCTGCACCGCCTTCTCCAGCTGAGGATCGCCGCCTCCGATCGTTTCTTTGGGCGTCATTTCCACTTCAATGTCAGGAGCAACACCTTCATTTTCCACATCCCATTCGCCATCGAGATTGTAAAATCCTCCGCGTGGTGCGGTAATCGTTCCACCGTCAACAAGGGGAGGCGTATCCCAAATACCTACCAATCCACCCCAGGTACGAGTGCCGACTAGCGGTCCGATCTCCATTTGGCGGAACATGTACGGCAAGAGATCGCCCCCTGAACCGGCCATTTCATTGATGATCATCACCTTCGGTCCCCAGACACCGGTCATGGGTGTAGTCCACGGCTTGCGATCACCGGCGACGTTGTTGAAGTAGCCCTGGAGTTTCCTGCCGAGGATATCAACCACATAATCCGCCGCATAGCCTCCACCGTTGAACCGCTCATCGATGATCATTCCTTCCTTATCCTGTTGCGCAAAATAGTAGCGATTGAAGTATTCATAACCACCCTGGCCGGTATTAGGTAACCATACATAACCGAGGCGACCACCGCTGAGTTGATCGACCTTTCTTCGATTGTCCTCTACCCATGCGAAGGTTCGCAACGCGGTTTCATTCGCGACTGGCACAACGACAAAGTCTTTTGCGTTTGCCCCATCCGGAGTCTTACCTACCTTGAGCACAACTTGCTTATCTGCCTTGTTTTCCAGGAGACTGTAGATATTGGACCCTGCGGTTAACTCGATGCCGTCGATAGAGATGATGTAATCGCCTTGTCGTATTTCAAGTCCCGGCGCGCTGAGCGGTGCTCGCAATTCAGGATTCCAGTTTTCGCCCGTGTAGATTTTTTTAATACGATACCTGCTGTTGATCACCTCAAAGTCTGCTCCCAATAGGCCCACATTCACAGGGTTGATGGAAGGGTTGTCGCCACCGCGCACGAAGGAGTGACCGATCGACACCTCGCCACCGAGTACATCGAGAAGATGGGTCAGGTCAGTCCGGTGCCTCACATGATTTACGAGCGGCGAATACATCTCGTACACTTTTTTCCAGTCGGCACCATGGATGTTGGGTACATAGAGGAAGTCGCGCTGATAACGCCACGCTTCCCTGAACATTTGCTTCCATTCCTGTTCGGGGTCGACGCGGATCTCTACCTGTGCTGTGTTCAATGTCCCGTCGGCCGCACCGGGTTTTATTCCCGTCGACACGATCGCCCAGTTTCTACCTTTGCGGTAAATCATCTCCTTTCCGTCATGCGAAATTGAAAATTCGGAGATGCCATCCTGGAAGACGTCGGCTTTGCGATCTTTCATTTTGTACTTGTGAAGCAATTGTCCCTGTGCGTTAGGAATATATTCCAATACGAAGAGTTCTCCTTCTGCGCCCGTGCGTAATGCAGTGTACGGCCGCGACGGAAAAGAAAGGGAGAGGATGCGCTGATTAATTCCGTCGAAGTGAATCTCCACGGGCTTAACGATTTTTTTGGCATTAGATTCGGCCTCGTCCTTTTTCTTCTTTGACGTTTCTTTTTCTTTCTCTGCCGCTGTTTCGGGAGCGATTACTTCTTCGTCGCTTTCAGGGAGAAGCGGTGACGGTTCGTCACGGCGAAGAACGATCATGTATACCGACCTGCGAATCTCGCGTTCAAGCGAACTAAGGTCGAGCCATCCGGATGACGGACCGTAATTAGTGCTCGCCAGGAAGTAGATGTATTTGCCGCTTTTGTCCCACGCTGGCGAAACGGCATCCGAAAGTGCATCCGTGAGCATGTAGCTTTTCCTTTCGCTCACCGAATACGCCATGATCGCGTGGTACTGGTTCTCCTGTCGTTTGCTGTAGGTAATCCATCGGCTGGCGGGTGACCACACGGGATGAATTGTGCGTTCCGGGTGCAGGTATGTTTCCTTGTCGACAAGCACGGTAGCTCCGGAACTGACATCGGTCATCCATATTTGCTGCAGGTGGTCGGTGAAAGCAATGTACTTGCTGTCGGGTGACCAGACTGGGGAATAAAAGAATGTCGGGGAGGGCAGCGTAATCTCTTTCGGTTTTTCCAAACCACTTTGCCCACCGATCATCAGGCGGTATTCGCCACCGCGGTCGGAAAACCAGGCAATCTTTTTCCCATCGGGTGACCACGCCGGATCGTGATCGCGCTCACCCGGCGTGTTGGTCAGGTTTCGGAAGTCGCCTTTTTCCTTTGGTATGGTAATGATTTCACCGCGTGCTTCGAACAACGCCCTGACGCCGGTGGGAGAGAGGCTTGCATTCCCAAGCCAGTTGGCGCCCTTAACCCAATGTGGTCGTGCCCAGGGAAAATCTCCCTTTACCGAGATCGTCAACACCTGAGACCTTTTTGTGTTGAGGTCCAATAAGTGCAGTTCGCCACCGTATTCGAAGATGACGCGCTCACCATCGGCGTTGATGTTCTTTACGTCGTAGTCTTTATAAAAGGTAAGTTGTTCGAGCTGGCCGGTGTTGTTGTCGTAGCTGTAGATATTCATGGTGAGGTCGCGGTCAGACAGGAAGATGATCTTGCTACCTGCCCACACCGGTTGCATGTCGTGACTGTCATCCCACGGAAGTGTCTTCAGGGAATAGTCGTTCATGTCGAGGACCCAGATAGGGCGGTTCTGTCCGCCGCGGTAATTTCGCCACTCTTCATCCCACGGGGCGACAAATTCATAAGCAAAGCGTTGCCCGTCGGCGGAATACTTGCCTCGATAGGCTCTTGGCATTGGCAGTGATGCCGGTACACCATCGTTCAGGCCGATGCTCCATAGTTTGGTATTACCTCTGGGGACGCTTTCACGCGCCGAGGAGAAAACGATTTTGCCGTCAGGTGTCCAGCCTCTGACGATATCGGCTCCTGGATGCCAGGTAAGCCGACGCGGCTCGCCACCGGAAACCGGGATCACATACACGTCGGTGTTACCGTCGTATTGTCCTGAGAAGGCGATAAATTGTCCGTCTGGTGAGAAGTGCGGATCGGATTCGGATCCCTGGAAGCTGGTCAGGCGCTTTGCATCTCCGCCCCGATCGCTGACAAGCCATAAGTCGTTGGCGTAGGCAAAAACAACCTGGTTCTTGCGGATATCGGGTTGGCGAAGCAGTTTCGTCTGCGCGAATGTGGAGAGCGAAATTGCTGACAGGAAAAGAAGCGTATACCTTTTCATGAGCTAAGAATTTTTCTTTGGGAAATTAATTACCAAAACGGATGATGAACGTCGTTCCCTGGCCGACCTCGCTTTCGGCGGAGATATTTCCGCCCAACGACTCGATTTGGGTCTTTGTGAGGAAGAGGCCAACACCGCGTGCCTGATCATGACTGTGGAAGGTTCGATGCAAGCCGAAGAGTTTGTCTCCGAATTTTTCCAGGTCGATACCCTGCCCGTTGTCTGTGACGCGAAGTTCGATGCCGTTGTTGACAACGTCGGATTCAAAGTGGACGATGGGTTTGCGGTCCTGCGAG
>CAZIAG010000428.1:0-3820 GCA_964537375.1 uncultured Roseivirgaceae bacterium | reverse complement strand
GGTAATATATAGAAAGATGCACCCCACGGCTCCGTGGTTGCATCTACCTTTCTTTTTTTTGTCATTATTCGACCCTCAACGAATCAACGGGATTCGCCAACGCGGCCCGCAAAGCCTGGAAGCTGATCGTAAACAGCGAAATGGCCACCGAAACCAACCCTGCCAGCAGAAAGATCCCAACATCCAGCGAAATACTGTATTGGAACTCGCGTAGCCATTCCGACATGGCAAACCAGGCTATCGCACTCGCTACCACGAATGCGATCAGGATCAGTTTGACGAATTCTGAACAGAGTTGCAACAGAATATTTCCGTTGCTTGCACCGAGCACCTTGCGAATGCCAATCTCTTTGCGTCGCTGTTCAGCGGTGAATGCCGAAAGGGCAAACAGGCCGAGGACAGCAACCACGAGTGCCAGGATGGTAAAGTGCGTAAACATGGTAGCGAATGCCTGTTCGTTGCGATACAGGTTGGCAAACTGTTCATCCAGGAACGCGTATTCGAACGTGCTTCCGGGATTTACCTTTTTCCATGTTTCTTCTATGTAGCCGATCGTTTCCCGGATATTTGACGCCTTTAGCTTGATGGACACGGCCCCGTTGTTTTCGTTGTACAACATGAACATCGGTTCAAGCTTGTGTCGTATCGTAGCGAAATGAAAATCCTTGACAACACCAACGACAGTATACCCGGTTAGGTCGGTTGGATTCGGCCCTGTTTGGAGGCTAATGGTTCTCCCGATGGGATCGTCCCATTTCAGAAGCCGCGTCATCTCTTCATTTATGATCATCGAAAGCGAATCGTTGAACTCTTTCCCAAAGTTTCGGCCCATGACCATTTTCATGTTCATAGTCGGGATGAAGTCTTCATCCGCTACCATTATGCTGGTGATGATATTCGTTTCGTCGGTAGCCCCTTCCGGCACGATACCCGTTCTACCCAGTTGCTGACCCAACCGGGTCGACGATGTTCCCACACCGGTAATGTTCTCATTGCGGAGGAGTTCGTTTTTGAATGTAGTTGTACGTCCAACGGCCGCGCCGGCTTGTTGAATCGTGATGACCTGGTCGCGACTATACCCCAGGTCGGCGTTAAAGATATAGCCCATCTGTTGGTAAACGACGGCGGTCCCTACCATCAGGGCAATGGAAATCGTAAACTGCAAAACGACCAGGGACTTTCGGAGTCGTGTTCCGGTTTCCGAACTTTTGAAAGAACCCTTCAATACAACGGCGGGTTTAAACGACGACAAAACAAGGGCAGGATAAATTCCCGCGAGCACCCCGACCACCAGGACCAGCGAGACGAGTATCAGAACGCTTTCCGGTTCCATCAGGATGCCGACGTCGGCGTAACGCTGATATGCGTTGTTGAGGATTGGCACGAGGACAATTACCGTAAGCACGGCCAGGATCGCTGCCAGGGCGGTGATGATGACCGATTCCATCAGGTGCTGGCCAATCAGTTGGCTACGGACGGCGCCAATCGCTTTTCGCATGCCCACCTCCCGCGCACGTCCGGTACTCCTGGCGGTCACCAGGTTCATGAAGTTTACGCATGCCAGGACAAGGATCAGAAGGCCGATCACGGACAGGACGTAGACGTTGAGTTCATCCGACTTGTTGGCATTGGTTTCGAAGAGTATCTCCTTTGATCCCAGGTGGACGTCCTCCAGCCGTTGAATCACCGGCGTAAAAAATTCCTGTGCATTATTTTTTCTGGTGATCTCCTTCAGCTTCGCGTTGAGGCTCGCCTCGTCAACCGGTTTATCAAGCAGCAGGTACGTAAAACAAAAGATGCCCTGCCATGTCTCCAGGGCTTGCCGCAAACCATTTTCGTTTTGACCGGGAACAAGAGAGTGAAGGAGATCGAAACGCAGGTGCGAGTTCGGCGGCGGATCTTTCACTACTGCGGTAATGTTGAGATCGACATTTTGATTGAGCCTTAGCGTTTTCCCGATGGGGCTCTCGTCGGTGAAGATTTTCTTCGCCAACGACTCAGTAATGACGATGGACCCGGGCTCATCGAGGGCACCGGTTTTGGCTCCTTCAACAACAGGAAAGTCAAACACATCGAAGATAGAGGCGTCAACCCGGAACGCCGCTTCACATTTGAGGCTATTGTCTTTATAACTTAGGTCATAACGACCGCCCCCTGTGAAACGCACACTCTCGACCACTTCGGGCAATTCCGCTTTCGCAGTCGGCCCGAGCATTGGCTGGGTGACGCCCACAAGTTTGCTGCTAACTCCTTCCGCGCTGTCGATAGTGAGCAATCGCACGATCCTCCGGTGTTTAGCGTGAAATGTGTCATACGACAGATCCTCGCGAACATACAGGTAGATGATCAGGCTTGCCGCCAGGCCAAACGCAAGGCCGGTAATCTTCATCATCGAATAACCTTTGTGACGAAGCAGACTTCTAAGGCCAATTAAGAAATAGTTCCTGAGCATAATGGGGTGTCTGTTATGGTATGGCTAAGTATTTTTCCTGGTTATCTTACTCGCTTCTCAATGCATTTGCGGGGTTGGTATTCGCAGCGCGAAAAGATTCAAAACACACGGTGAATACACAAACCAGCAGCGTAATCCCTCCGGCGGCAAGGAATACCAATGCGCCCGGTTCTACTTTGTACGCGAAGTCTTCGAGCCATTTCGCCGTACCATACCAGGCGATCGGTGCTGCGATGATAAATGCGACTACGACGAGACGGATAAACTCTGTAGACATCATCCCCACGATCTGCGGAACGGTTGCGCCCAACACTTTGCGCACGCCGATCTCCTTGAATCTGCGTTCCGCCATGTAGCTGGATAACCCATACAATCCGAGTGATGAAATGATTAGCGCAACGATCGTGAAGGCGCCGACCAATTTGGCCATCCGCTTGTCATCGACGTACTGGCGGGAAATATTTTCTTCCAGGAATGCGTACTCAAAGGGAGTGTCTGGGTTGATCTGTTTCCAAAGCCGTTCCAGTGTCTGCAGGCTCTGGATATCATGGCCGTCATGGATACTGACGATCATATAATCATGGCTCGGCGTCTTTTCTACGAAAAGAAGAAGGGGATATATCGGTTTCTTGAGACTTTCCTGGTGAAAATCATCCATTACACCGACGACCAGGTAGTGGAACCTTTCTCCGCGCCATTCGAAATACAAAGGTTGGCCGATAATCGTCTCCGGCGTGAAGCCTAGTGCCTTGACGGCTTGGCGATTGACAACCACGTTTACATCGGCGTCTGCCGAACGTTCGGGAGAGAAAGTGCGACCGCTGACCAGATCGATGTTCAGAACGTCGAGATAGTTGGGTTCAACAGCGTTGCGACGGAAGTGAATTGCACTTGCGGCATTTCCTCCCTCGGCATATACGTGGAAGTCTGTCCATATATAAGACCCCGGAATATACCGGGTGGCCGTCACACCGTCGACGAATGACTCGCGACGAAGTTCGTTTGCCAGGGCTTGCCACTTTTCTTGAGACGATTTCGTCCGCAGGGGCAAGACGATCTTTTGAGCAGCGTCGAATCCAAGTTCCTTTTCCTGAATATAGTTTAGCTGTTTTCCGACGACCAGGACACCACAGACCAGCGCGATGGCTACTACGAATTGCACGACAACTAGCCCTCGACGGACAAAACTTGTACTTGAACTCACCGTCGATGCTGCTTTGAGCACAGCTGCGGGACGGAAACATGACAGGTAGAAAGCCGGGTAGCTGCCTGCCATCAGTCCTGTTATCAGCGTGATGCACAGCAAGGCAGCCACGGTCGTTTTCAGATCAATTGACTCGAGCGTCATCGGTATTCCCGTAAGCTCGT
>CAZIAG010000427.1:0-3820 GCA_964537375.1 uncultured Roseivirgaceae bacterium | reverse complement strand
ACAGTGCAATGCGTTGAAGGACACCCATGATGCGCAACTCGGCCAATGACCTCAGCTCCAATCCCTCTGCTCCCTGCCGAAAAAATGGAAACCAGTGAAGCAGGAAGCCCAGCAAAAATATCAGAAACGTTCTCTTGAGTGTCTTATTCCAGAATGCTCGCTCGCCCTGGGATTCATACTTCTGCATAATAAAAGCCATCGCATTGCCGACAGCAAAGAGAAATGATGGAAAAACCAGGTCGGTCGGCGTGAATCCATGCCAGGGAGCATGCAACAGGGGACCATAGACATGACTCCACGAGCCAGGAGTGTTGACGATAATCATAAAACATATCGTCATGCCACGAAAAACATCAAGGGCGAGATAGCGTTCGTTAACGGCCATGGGGTTCAAGAAGCGGTTAGGTTATCGACTTAAACTTCAAGCATTTTTTGCACAAGTGCAAAGGTGCACGCCATATCTCGTCTGCGCAGCGGTAATTTTATTGGTGTGTGAATTGAAACACAGACTTCCCGCCAACATAGGTGGCAAGCACCCTTACATTTCTGATCTCAGCGGGATCGATAGTCGTAATATCCTTTTCCAGGATAGCAAAGTCGGCAAGTTTCCCCCGCTCAATGGAACCTTTGATATCTTCCTCAAACGACGCATAGGCACCGTTGACCGTATACGCCTTGAGCGCCTCTTCTACGGTGATCTTCTGTTGTGGCATCCATCCGGTAGGATTCTGATCGTCAAGCGTCCTTCTCGTCACGGCCGCGTAGATACCGTACAAAGGAATAGGCGGAGCCACAAACCAGTCGCTGCCAAACGCCACGGTAGCATTCAGATCAATCAGTGAACGAAAGGCGTATGTCGTTTTACTGCGTTCAAAACCGATTACCTTTTCAGCCCAACGACCATCGTCGATGGCATGATAGGGCTGCATACTGGCAATTACGCCAAGGCTTGAAAACCTGTGAAGATCACCAGGATGAATATGTTGCGCATGCTCAATCCGGAATCGACGGTCGCGAGGCCCGTTTTCCCGGGAAACACGTTCAAAAATATTTAGGAGCGTATGTATCGCTCTGTCGCCGATAGCGTGGACCATAGGTTGCAATCCGAGGCTATCAGCAGACTTGATCTGACGATACAGCAATGTTTCGTCGACGACGAAAAAGCCCGAGTCCTTCGGACTGTCACTGAACGGCTCGAAAAATGCAGCGGTGTGCGACCCCAACGATCCATCGACAAACGCTTTGACCGACCCGACTCGTAACCACGCATCGCCGCGCCCCTCCATTTTGATATGTTCGTTCAACGCACTCCATTCGCGAAGTATCATCCCCGCATATATGCGCGTCTTAAGGGTACCTTTCCCATGAGCGCGCGCGAAGACGTTATAATAGCCGCTGACATTATGGACTGAAGTAACGCCGTGTGATGCTACATAATCCATAGCCGCCTGCAAAGCCCTGTCTTCCTGCTCTGGTGAAGCCGCCGGAACCGCACGATCCACAAGTCGCATCGCATTGTCCTTAAAAATTCCGGTAATGCGTCCTTTGCCTTCTCTGACGATTGTACCTCCAGGAACGTCTTTGACGTGAACATTGATAGCCGCAAGTTCAAGGGCCTTGGAGTTCGCGAGAGACATGTGTCCATCCAGCCGATTAATCCACACTGGGTGGTCCCGGGTAACGGAATCAATCCAATCGCGGGTGGGTAACTCACCGCCCCAGTTTTCATGATCCCAATCGCCATTAGTTATCCACGTTCCAGGTGGGACCGTCTTTGCAAAGTCAGCGATGCGTTGAATAAATTCCCTTGGCAATTTCGCGTCCCTCAGTTGAACGGAGGAAAGCGCAAATCCACCATCCACAAAATGCGTATGACAGTCAATAAATCCGGGCACGACGAGACCTCCCCGGGGAACTTCTACCACTTGGGTACGTTCGCCTTTCCATTCAAGTATGTCCTCCACGGCCCCAACAGCAGCAATGGTGTCACCCACTACGGCAAAGCCATCAGCCCAGGATTGGTGGTCATTGCCCGTCCAGACTTTTCCAAGCACAACCACGTCGGCAACGGGCCTCTGTTTCGAACACGCGCCCATCGCGCATGCAGCGGCAAGAATGATAATCAGTCTCATCTCAGTTTAGGGTTCTGCCGATGACGATCTCCGTCGCGTTGCGTCTTCTTTTCGACATTTTTCCGGAAAGCGTCAGTAAGGTCGATTCCCGTTTGGTTGGCAAGGCAAATCAGTACCCACAAGATGTCCGCCATCTCGTCTCCCAGGTCTTTGTTCCTGTCTGATTCCTTTTCCGATTGTTCGCCGTATCTCCTCGCCATAATGCTGGCAAGTTCACCCACTTCCTCGGTGAGAATGGCGGTATTGGTAAGTTCGTTGAAATAGCGGACGCCTTTTGTCTTTATCCACTGATCCACTTGTTGTTGAGCCTCAAGGAGAGTCATAGTTAAAGGTTGAACGGCTCAATATACTGATTTCCGTCAACTGACGCAGGCGAGTTATTGGGAAGGAAATGCGTTTTCCGTCACCGAATTAGCAGACTCTGTTTCGTGTCGGCGTGTCTCGTCCACGCGGAACGCAATACCAAGATCCTCCAACTCGTTCAGTACGGGATCATATATCTCCTTTCGCACGGGAGTATGCATGCCCGTGATTTTGATATTTCCTACCATGACGGCCTTCGCCGCAGCACCCATTGTCAATCCAATAGCTTTTGCGAGGGCAGCGTGTCGCTCATCGTCGCCCTCACTGACCATAGTTGCCTTGAAGCTGTAATGATAATTGTTGTGATTGTAGTCAAGTTCATGATGAATGACTACGCAATCTCGATCATCATAGGCCAAAGACATTTTATGTTCCATAAGGTATTGCAACAGCAAAGCCGGTGTAATCTCCTGGGTACCTTCAAACCAGTTATCCTCAAAAAGTCCCAGCCAGCGTAATTTTTCAATGTCCTCATCTTTGGCATTAAAATGACGTCGTAGCAGGTCCTCCACTGATTCATTTGGTGACCACGGAAGCAACGACCGCACAAAGCTGCGAAACGACCGATCCTCCAGCATGTCAATTCGAGTTGTTCCATTTGTAAGTCCAAGGCGAATGATCAGGTCCCATACCGACTGAAACGACTTCCGGATCAATCTTCCCTTCATCACCGTGTCTGCCTCTACAAGTCCATAGATTTTTCGGCAATAGAGACTATC
Organism: uncultured Roseivirgaceae bacterium; assembly: GCA_964537375.1. Classification (GTDB taxonomy): domain Bacteria; phylum Bacteroidota; class Bacteroidia; order Cytophagales; family Cyclobacteriaceae; genus Chryseosolibacter. Next base: position 606 of record CAZIAG010000427.1, on the reverse strand, counting down.
ATCCTCCGGTATCAGCATTACGTCCGTCAAGCCCTGAACTTCGATCGATTCAGCACGGGCGTAAATTTGATGTTGCGGCACATGCAACAACTGACCCCGCATGAGGTACCGGTTATTTCCCTTTCCTATTGTAAAAAGTTCGTGTGCAGGAAATGTGAGCTTGAAGCCCCATGGATTGTCGACCGAAGAATCGGCGACCAGACTGCCGCTGCAAGTCCTGAACGATGAGATCTTTCCGCCCTTCGCATGGATATGATCAATCATCTTCTTTGCAGTAATATGGTCCAGTCCCGGTGTAAACCCGCACTCCACGAGGATCAACGCATCATTTTCTTCAGCCTGGGTTCTCTTGGCAAACAACTGGCGCGTAAGACGGTTTGGCGATATCAGCACCCTGCTGTGAGCAATACATGCATCGGCAATATTGAGAAGCATCACGTCGGGTGTGAGTGCCATCACCAGGTCGGCTCGTCGAATCTCTTTCCCACATTGACGATCATCCTTGATATGAACGACTGAAACATCCGGCTGATCCCGTTGAAGATCCTGAAAGAGCGCCTGGTCAAACAAGCTGCCAACCGTAATCTTCCACCCATACACATTCCC